>CAZJLZ010000402.1:0-2741 GCA_964546775.1 uncultured Cryomorphaceae bacterium
ATTGGGTTGACATCATGAACTCAGGTGGTTGCGTTGGTAGTGATACAGTAAATATCTTATTTGCAGGCATTGCACCTGATGTTCAATATTCGGTTTCTCAGTTCTGCGCGAACACAGAAATTATTTTCTCAGACCAATCAATACCGGGCGATGATTCACAAATTGTAGGCACTCAATGGATTTTCGGCAACGACACGCTTCAGGGAGACACGGTGAATTATTCATTTGACGAAACAGGAAATTACCCGATGCAACTACATGTCTTTACTGATGTTGGATGTAGCGGAATGTTGACGGAAATGCTGAACATTCATCCGCTACCGGATGTTGCGTTCGATTTTGCATTGCCGTGCAGTGGGCAAATCACACTTTTTGAAGACCAGAGCAGCATCCCCGAAGGAAATCTATCTACCTGGTTGTGGGATTTTGGCAATGGAAATACGGCTATTACACCTGAAGCAACCGCCGTGTTTTCCGATCCTGGCACGCAGGAAGTAAGTCTAACAGTTACCTCTGTGGAAGGATGTGCCGCGACAATAACCGAAACTATAGAGATTAATCCGGCTCCAGTGGCTGCATTCAACTGGTTGCCAACCTGCGCAGGAAACCTGATGCAACTATATAGCATAGCGGATACTTCTTTAACCGGACCGTTGAATTATGCGTGGAACATAAATTTCGTGTACAACGGACCAGTCATTCAACATCTTTTTCCCGACTCGGGCAATTATACGGTAACCCATGAAGTCTGGACCACCATCAACGGATCACCCGGATGTTTTGATGAAGTGTCACAATTGGTAACAGTGAGCGCTTCACCAGCCGTTCAGTTCCAGTCAAGCCCTGCCTGTGCCGGTGAAATGTTTACACTCAGTGATCAATCTGTAGCCGGTGAGAACGATGCGATCGTTAACTGGCAGTGGAGTACGGCAGGTACCCTTATAGATACCATATCTACTACAACATGGTCGTTTGAGGATGTAGGCCAATACCCAATAACATTGGCGGTTCATACAACTTCGGGATGTTCAGGTCAGGTTACGGAAACAATTGTTGTCGGTTCCAGTGAAGAACCTGAAATTGCATTTACACCTGAAATCGGAATGCCGCCGGTGGATGTTCAATTCACCAACCAAAACAGTGTTGGCCAGAATCATTTCTGGGAATTTGGCGATGGTGGTTTCAGCGAAGAAGAATCTCCAATTTATACTTATCAGGACACCGGAAATTTCATAGTCGTTTTATTTGTTTTTGATGACGCTGGTTGCAGTGGTTTTGCTTCCACAACCTTCCAGGCCGTAGAACCATATTTTGATGTAGCTATTGAAGCTGTATCGTGCACGATCGATAACAATCAGTTAATCGCTTCCTGCGTCATTGGTAATTACAACAACCATCGATTGACAAGTGCCGACATCAGCATATCGCTCGGTAACGGAACAATTGTCACTGAACAATGGTCGGGTGATCTCGCCCGCGACCAGTTGACATCTCATACTTTTCAAAGCTTACTCACGGTAGATCCGGAATTAAATGAACCGTACATCTGTATCGAAATCAGCAATCCAAATAAAAATATTCTGGATGCAATACCGTCGAATAATAGGATGTGTAAATCTTTTAGTAGTGAAACGTTCGAAGTATTCAATCCACACCCCAACCCCGCAACTGATCAAGTAGAGCAGTGGTTTCACTTGCAGCGGGCCGGAACAGTTGGACTAAGAATGGTTCAATCGGACGGTCGGGTATTGATGGAGCAGGAAAACTATTATTCCGCAGGATTGAACAAAGTTTCATTTAATACGGCATCGTTGAGCGCAGGGATTTACATCATAGAACTGAATTGGAATGGCAATGTAGCATGGCACCGACTTTTGGTAAGCAAATAATTGAGGATAATGAAACTGGTTTTTGCTACGCACAATCTCAATAAACTACATGAAATTCAGGAAATGCTCGGTGATGCTTTTGAGCTCCAAAGCCTGAATGCTATTGGCTGCACGGCTGATATTCCGGAAACCGCCGATACCCTCGAAGGAAATGCCCTTCAAAAGGCACGGTATGTCCACGGTTTTTTTGGTTGCGATGTTTTCGCAGACGATACAGGATTGGAGGTAGATGCACTGAATAGTGCTCCTGGAGTGCTGTCTGCCCGATACGCCGGTGAACAGAAAAATTCAGAAGACAATATGGAAAAGCTGTTGCTTGAAATGAAGAGTGAGATGAATCGCAAGGCACGTTTTCGTACGGTGATTGCATTGATTATCGGAAAGGATGAATATCTGTTTGAAGGGGTGGTGGAAGGTGAAATTCAGTGGGTTCAAACCGGGTTGGGTGGTTTCGGATACGATCCGGTTTTCCAGCCGCTGGGAATGGGGCGGTCCTTTGCCGAGATGACCGGGGAGGAGAAGAACAAGATCTCGCACCGGGGAGAAGCTTTTCGAAAACTGATTAGTTTTCTTCAAACCAGATCTCAACCCTCATAGTCCCGATAAGACACAAAAAAACCGCTGCACAAAGTGCAACGGTTTTTTTGAATGTGACTCCGCAGGGATTCGAACCCCGAACCTCCGCATCCGTAGTGCGGTGCTCTATCCAGTTAAGCTACAAGGCCAAATTGGAGTGCAAAAGTAATTAAATTTCTTCCTTTTAAAAGCAATTTTTTTTAATTTATTTTCATCACCTCATGATACAGTTTCTCGTACATGGGGAGCACTTTATTAATATCAAACTTCTGAGCT
>CAZJLZ010000403.1:0-3790 GCA_964546775.1 uncultured Cryomorphaceae bacterium
TTCCAATGGCAGTACAAAGCAATTGTACAAGACCGGAGCAATCTATTCCATACGCCGAACGCCCTCCCCACAGATATGGTGTGTTGATGAGACGCATTCCAAAAGCTTCCAATTGGTTGCGGCCCAGTGGGCCAACATTTAATTGGTGGGCAATTTCAAATCGTTTGCCGGCCAGTGTAAATGATGTCTCCTGACCCACTATTGGAATTTGAGCACCGACCGTAATAGGAAGTAATGTTTGTTGATCTGTGTGCAGGTAGTTAACCGGATCAAGCACAGTTCGTAGAGTTGAGGACGTCGGTAGATCTGACTCATTTGCCGGAGTATGCTGCCCTCGGTCAATCCAACATTCGTAGTTGTCGTGGTGGCATCTAATGCGCAACCATTTCGGCTGCTCTTCAAGTATGGTGTAAGCTTCTCCAAAAAGCAATTGTGTCACCATTTCGGCCCGGTCAGAAGGATCAGATCTCCCTGGAATTACCGCCAGCAAACAAATACCTGTTTGACTCACCATGAAACTACATTCTTTCGATCACCATGGCAGACGCGCCTCCACCGCCGTTGCAAATACCGGCTCCGCCACGTTTTCCGTTGTTTTGATTGAGAACGCTGATAAGGGAAACAATGATCCGCGCGCCGGAACATCCCAACGGGTGACCCAGTGCTACGGCACCTCCGTTCACATCTACTTTTGATGCATCCAGTCCCAGCTCAGCGATATTGGCCAATCCAACAACTGCAAAAGCCTGGTTCAATTCCCAGAAGTCGATATCCGAAATTTGTAATCCCGCCTTTTTGAGGGCAATTGGAATCGCTTTCGATGGGGCCGTAGTGAACCATTCAGCATCCTGTGCGGCATCGGCATAACTTATAATTTTGGCAATGGGTTTAACGCCGAGTTCTTCTGCTTTCTCCTTGCTCATCAGCACCAGCGCGGCTGCACCGTCATTCAGGGTAGAAGCATTGGCAGCCGTAACTGTTCCGTCTTTTTGAAAAACCGGTCGCAGTTGTGGAATTTTTTCGAGTTTCACATTTTTGTATTCTTCGTCTTCACGCACTTCGATTGGATCTCCTTTCCGTTGAGGAACCATTACCGGTACCACCTCTCCGTTAAATTTTCCCGCACTCCAGGCACTGGCTGCGCGATTGTATGATTCAATTGCAAAAGCATCCTGCTCTTCGCGTGAAATGTTTCGCTCAGAAGCACAAAGTTCTGCACAATTTCCCATGTGCTGCTCATTGTAAACATCGGTAAGGCCGTCGAAAACCAACCCGTCTTGAAGTTTGACATCGCCCAACCTGAAACCATTTCTGGAATTGGGCAGATAATGGGGCACCATACTCATGTTTTCCATTCCACCGGCTACTACACAATCGGTGTCTCCAAGGGCAATGCTTTGCGCAGCAAGGGCAATTGATTTCATCCCTGAAGCACAAACTTTATTAACCGTAGTACATGGAACATTCGAACCGAGACCAGCATACATTGCGGCCTGGCGGGCAGGTGCCTGACCCAGACCGGCCTGTAACACACAACCCATAAAAACTTCATTCACTTCTTTTGCGTCAATGCCGGCTCTTTCTACGGCCGCTTTAATGGCAACAGCGCCCAGTCTTGGAGCAGGTATGGTCGACAACGCACCGCCGAAACTTCCCATTGGAGTCCGGACGGCGGATATGATATACACTTCTTTCATTAGAAATTTATTTTGTGATTTCGTAATAATCAGTACTGGCACTCATATCAACCAATTGATCGTTGATATGAAAGGTCTTCGTTACATTTTCATAACCGCATTCACCTACATACGTTCCTTCGAGATCAAATTCTGTAATGATGTAAGACAAGGTGCTGTCAGATTCAAAAAACAATCCGTAGTTGTAGCGAACATAAAAAATAGAATCGTTCAGGAAGGGTGTGCCGTTGCTGATTCTGATTTGATTATCAGATCCGTCATAGAAATTGCCGTGATAAAAAATCGTGTCATCCGGAAATGTAAGGCTGTCCTCAGGCACATCAAAATACCGTACAAGATAGAAAGACTCGAGTTCTTCCTCCGTGAAGCTGTCTTCACCTTCTGTTTTGAATTGCAGGTAAAGTGCATTGAGATCGTCAACAGGTGGCTCATCACAAATTTTTGTGCAGGAAGCCACTATTATAAAGGCTGTCAACAGCAGGAATACCGTTTTGCTCACTACTTTTTTCAAGGTGCACAAAGGTAATAAAAATGAACTTCAAGCCAATCGAATAGAATAGCCTGGATTACTTAAAATCTTTCAGAAACTCAAGAAAGATTTATAGCTTCTGCTTTACATGAACACCATTTGAAGAGGCTTTCGAGGCGGGGAAATGGCAAACCAAAATTGACTCCATTTTTTCCTCACCCTTTGCAATGCGCGTAACTTTCTGCCAAAGTTCATCCGAAATAAGATTTCTCATATCCTGGTGAACTTTTGGGACAAATGGAATGGCTTTTTTTAATTGTTTGTCCCATTCCTGATGAAAAGTCAGAATATCGTCCGGATAAACCATTTTTCTGGAAGTACCTTCATCCATCGCTTTAAAAGGCGCTGAAATGTTCAGGTAACCATAGTCATCGGTCAATTCCTCACCGGGTTGTATATCGCGAATCGCGATTTCAAAATTGTAAGGGGTGGTGAAGCAGTTCGACTTGAAACTGTGGTTGACGAAGCGGCCATTATCCCAACAAAGCACATGATGTCCTTTGTTGTTGCGAAAACAATATGTTTCTGCCAATTCCCGATGAACCGGATCCATTTTCCGGATTTCATCAGGTGTGAATTCCTGGTCAAAGATGTCCTGAACCCAGGTGATGGTACCTTTCGGCAAAAACTTTTTGGCGAAAACGCCATAACCCATTTCATGACTAATGAACTTGAGTTCGGTGTGAGGGTGAATCATAAATAAAAGTTAAGGATTATTGGTGGGATGACAAAATCGAAGATGATATTAACAATGTGTGATTCCGGGTCCGGGGGGACAGGGATGGCTGGTGTGTCAGACAGTAAATCCACAAAAATCAGATTCGATATTTTAATCGAAATTATGAATTATATCAATCGAAAATGCGTTTTGGAAATAATTATTTTGATTTGTTATTCAGACAGATAACGTATAAATTTCACCTAATTCGGTGGACGAGTGTCAAACTTAATTCGGAAAAATCGGCTTCTCCAAAATTGGCACAAATAAAAGCCCCCAGATAAAGGTTGTTTCTCCAGTTTTTCTCATTGCTGATCAAATAGGCATTCATCCCGAACCGGGAAGGAAACATGCGCTTCAACGCATACTGGAATTCATCTCCGGATTCGAATTCGTCGAAAAAAGTCCGGTAGTATGGTTTAAAAATATTGACACCCAATTCCACGTCAATTCCAAAATGCCCCATCATGAATTCGGTTCCGAGTGAGAAAAACAGGTTGGAAGCCTGCCAATGGTTTGACGCATCTTCTGTTACCTGAAAAAACTGGTTGATGTGCGAGTAATAGCGATAAGTCAAACCTGCTTTCAGTTTCCACGGCTTTTTTACCCGCCAGCCTATGCCCACTGTCGCGCAATGGACCGGCCGTTTGGGTCCGCCGATAGGGCCAATAGTTCCTCCGAATTCCTGCAACCCGAATCCATAACGGGCATGAATCAAGATGGGTTTGGGGTCGCGGTTTTTAGGCTGAGGCAGTGGTCGGGCATTAGTTAGCGGTCGGCTGACAAAACAAGTTATACCAACTTCTGCCGCAAACGAGTTCAACCCGAAATTGGGCAATTGAATGT
>CAZJLZ010000404.1:0-4868 GCA_964546775.1 uncultured Cryomorphaceae bacterium
GAACCATACCTTGAGCCAATTATGCTTCCCAGGGCGCTGTTGTTTGCAATGGAATAAGTATCTCCATTGCATAATTTCCAGCCTTTTGGTATAGCAAAGACGTTTCCACTGGTGATTGAATTTGGCCAGATTTTAATTTGACCAATAAATCCAGCATTTTCACTTACTCCTTGATAGCGGATGGCATATACCATCTTAACACTTGCATTTTTTATAGGAATGGGGTTGGAATTTCCCACGTTTTGCTGTGAGATGCCCCCTAAATAAGTATCTGTAGAAGGTTCTGTACTAAAAACGGAAGCATTGTTATTTAAAAAAGCTCCGTTGGGTTTTGTGGAAATCTCGTCTCCCCCTTTTGTGTCGTCAACCTCTACGGTTACCTCGTGGTTGTGTTCCGGCATTTGGTCAAGCGATAATACAGCGTCGTTTGCTCCTTTTCTTTGACCCAGTTGTATTTCTGTTCCTGAATGTTTTACAAAGCGGTCTCTTAAATCGGGTATCATAAGTGTATATATTCCCTATCAATTGATAGAGGTACTGATATTGGGATTTGTTAAGTCTTCTCCCGTCACATATCATATAATCGGGTGGTACAAAATCAAATGCGAAAATTCTTATTTCTCCCAAATTTCCTAAAGCAGCCATTATTGAATATGTTTTAAAGGGTTAGAATTGGTTGATAAAACTATCCCCTTAACTCCGATAATGGAATACGTACACCTACGTATTGAACAAATGCGGGTGTTTCTGCACCCAAAGCAACAGGCCGTTTTGGGAGGAAGGAATTTCTAATTTTTTGATGATGTTGCTGCGGTGTTTTTCTACAGTTCGTTTAGAAATAAAAAGTTCATCCGCAATTTGAGAAGATGAAAAATTCTTGGCGAGGTAGCGAAGTATTTTAGATTCTGCAATGGTGAGATCATTCAATTCTTCAGTATTCGTTGAAAAGTGAATGCCTTCTACAATTTTTTTACTGACAAAAGTCTCGCCTGAAAGTACTTGCCGGATGCAGTTTTCAATTTCCTGTAAAGCATCTTCTTTCAATAAGTAACCCTGAATAGTTTTACCCACTTCATTCAGAATTGCTTCTTGTTTGTATAGGGTTAGAATGATTATTTTGGTTTTAATCTCTTTTTGCGCACATTGCGCAGCGACTTCCAATCCAGTGAGTTTGGGCATATCCTGGTCTAGCAAAGCAATGTCAGGGTTGTGTGTTACAATAGCATTGTAGGCATCGTTGCCATCCATAGCAGTAGCAGGAACATTGTATCCTCTGCTTTCAAGAAATGCTTTATTTCCGGTTAGAAGGATGGGATGGTCATCAGCGATAACTACTGTCGGATTCATTTTTTTGGAATTGTTAGGGCTACCGTTGTTCCTTTTCCTTCTTTGGATTGAATGTCCAGTAATGCTGCTATAAAAGTTGCTCGCTCTTTAATTGTCTTCATTCCAAGGCCTTCATTGGATGTCTTGTTTTTTGAAATTGTAAAGCCTTTGCCATTGTCTTTTAAAATAAATTTTAGGTGCTTTCTAGTTTCTTCTGTTGAAAGATTACAAGCCGTTGCCTCTGCGTGTTTTTCTGCATTTGTCATAGCTTCCTGAAGGATTCTAAAAACATAAATTTCTTTTTCCTTGTCAATTAGACCGTCGGCTATCTCTATATCTTCAGAATAAAACACATTGGAGTTCTTCTGAAAGGTTTCAATCATATTTTTAAGTGAAGCAATGAGTCCCAATCTTTCAAACTGAAATGGGTGAAGGTTGTGCGACATTTCCCGCACTTCTTTAATGGTTTCGCCTACCAAATCGAGATCGTTTTCTGAAGCTGATTCCTTTAACACCATCGCGTTTTTAATCATTAGGAGTTTTTGCCCCACGTTGTCGTGCAGTTCTGATGCAATACGAGAGCGTTCCATTTCCTGGGTTTTTAAAACATCCTGTGTGAAATTTTCTTGTAAGCGTTGTTTTCTTTGGGCAAAGTTGCGGGAACGAACGATCCATACAAACCCAAAAAGCCCCAGAAATCCAATACTCCCAAAGAATATCCACTGGTTTTTTACAATGTTTTTTTCATCTAAGAGTGCTATGTTTGCTTGCTGTGCCGCTATGGTAAGGTCTCTTTTTTCAGTTTCGAAAATGGTTTGATAGTATGACAGGATTTGTACATTCTTCGTGCTTGAAATAGAATCATTGATCTTGTAATAGGCAACTAAATGCTCATTGGCTTTATTAATATTTCCAGCGGCTTTATAGGCCGTTGCCAAAAAGTTTTCCGCATTGTATATTTCAACAAAAGAGTCTTGATTTTTTTTAAGCTCAAGGTGTTCAAGGCCATATGTGATCGCATCGTTATAGTTCCCTCTTGCCAATGAAATTTGTTTTGAAGCTTCTATAAAATGATCGTTGTTGTTTCCTTTTTTGAGAACCTCTTTATCACTATTCAACTTCGTATAATAAATCTCTGCCTGGGCAAGACTGTCGCTTTCGGCATAAGCTATTACAAGATCACTTAAAAGAATGGGTTCGAACAGGAATCTTTGAGGCGAATTTTCATTTTCTAAATGAGCCAGCTTTAAGTAATGAATGCGCTCTACATTTTTACCTTGTTCTCTATAATCGGCAGATGTATTATAATAAAAGTTAATTAAATATGGGTTTCCCGATGTTTTTTTGGAGAGTTCAATGGACTCATATCTGATTTTTCGGGCTTCTTCATAAAATTTGTTTTGGCTATATAGTACTGATAAAGTATTGTTCGCCCCTAAGATATTTATTGTGTCTTTTGTCTCAATAAATATTTTTCTAGCGGATTGAAGGCTTTGAGAAGCGGCTGCAAACTGACCTTTTTCGGCTTCCACAAATCCCGTTCTTACCAGTACACTGCCTATTCTATTTTTATCTCCTGACTTGACTGCGTACTCTTTGGCGGTTTGCAATAGTGCAAGGCTGGAGGTTAAATCTCTTAGATAAAAGTAACCATCTGAACCATACAGATAGAGATTGGTCGCTGCTCTTAAATCAGTTGAATTTTTTTCTTTCCCTTTAAATTCTTTGAAAATCTCCAGACCTTTAGAAGGATCTCCTAAAATGTTGATGTTGTAATAAATAAAATCTGCTGTATGTTTGGTAGCCAAACCCATAGAGTCGAGCTCTAATGCAAGTTCGATGTTTTCCTGAATGAGCGGGGTGTAATTGTAAGCTTCATTAAATTCTATAAGTGTGATAAGACTATCTGTAAGTTTTAGCTTTTCGGCTTTGTCTGCTGTGCTTATTTTTTCCTTTAAAGAAAGCACCGTTTTTTCCAGATCATTTTCCTGAGAAAAACCCACTAAGGTTGTGAATAAAAATAAAAATAGGTATCCTTTTTTCATAATCACATCTGTGCAAAACAAAGCAAAATTTTTACAACAACTGAAAAATAAAGTATTTTTGTTTTAAACATCACTTTCTTGTAGGCGTAGTCGACCAGCGTTTCTCTTTGATTGATAATGGCACATTTTAAAAAGCCTGACCGGTCCAATAAAAAACCCCCGGCGATGATTCGTCGGAGGTTCTTCTTTTGTAGTCAATCGCTGACTGATTTCCAAGATCTAATATTAACTCTCGTTCCTGGACGGAGTTAGATTTGGTTTACTCGATTATCAATCGTTCCGTTGCGAAACGCTCACCGTCTACAAGCATCTGTACCATGTACATACCCATTGACAGGTTGCCGTCGAAACGGATCAGACGACTCAGTTGAGTGCCTTCGTGGCCGAAGCCTTCACTACTAATCATCTTTCCGTAGATGTCGTAAACCACAATATTTACATCGTGAATTCCGGTAGACAAACCATCCAGGTGTACACGTACCTCACTTCCCGAATTTGGGTTCGGGAACAATGTAGCGTTTCCGGTTGCTTCAAGGTCACGCATTGCTGCTACTCCATCTTCAGGAACAGAAGGACCACCAATGGTAATCATACAAGATGGACCGTAATCTCCGGGAACACCATTCTGCGTTACTTTCACCCGAACGTTGTAGTCGCCAGGTGTAAGATCAGGGTTTACACTGTTCAACATACAAACATAGTTGGCCGAGTTGCGTGTGTGGATGCTGCTGGTCAATACATTCTCGAATTCGAATGTGTAAACATCGGCTTCGCAAACAGACTGGGACAAAATGTAGCCGTTTGGTGCGTAGTCTCCTCCGCAAAAGCCCGGTCGCAGAGTTACATTGTTCGGTGGAAGTGCGATATTCAAAGGCAACACCGTGCTGAATCCACTCCATTGGACGTCGACCTGAACTTCTACTGCAACGTTGTAAGTCAATCCGGGAACCAGCCCACTTACCCAGCTTAAACGAACCGACGGGTTGCCCGATCCACGGGTGTACAGGATTTCGTTTCCGTTGTTCTCATCCGTATCTGGATCAAATCTCCAACGGAAATTCTGCGAACCAGATACGTTGTAAGCTACCGCGACGTCGCACATGGCGTAATCATTGCCTGCCGCGTTGGTTGGTGAGTAATTTGGACGCAACTCGGTAGGCGTTACGTTGGACGATGTAGTAATCGTACAACTGGCTGCTCCCGGAAGGTTCGGGTTCAAATAATCTCCGGGGTAAAGCGACCATATGTGTCCATGTACCGGATGATCGATCAGAATGCGTACGAACACGTTATACGTACTTCCATAATCCATTCCGAGCCAGGAAAGGCGGGTTGCGTAGTTCGGCTCACCACGTTGCCATTCGTTGACAAATCCACCACCCATTTCACCAATCAACCATTGGTAATCAAGTATCCATGGAGCGCTCTGAGGTGTAGCCCCCACAAAGTCTTCCAGTTGAAAACCGCTCTGGTTGCAGGCATAAAGGAAACTGGCAG
>CAZJLZ010000405.1:0-4382 GCA_964546775.1 uncultured Cryomorphaceae bacterium
GGAGTGAGCAACGTTAAACTCATCAGATCCGGTCCGACGGCTACTTTAATTTCCAGTGAATGAGCATTCTGAACAAAAGAACGATAATCTTCAACAGCACCGTGGCCATTCGGATATTGCAATACAGCTCCAAAAAATGAGTCGTCGAGTTGAGTGTTTTTCCAGTCGTCAACAATAAGTTCAATACCCAGCGGCAAGGCCCGTGTTTGTAAGACTGCGAGCGTTTGAGGATAAACTTTATCGCCTACAAAGAAGTGGTTTTTACCAGCCTTAATGGCATCCCGGCTACGAAGGTTAAAAAACATAATCATTGCTTCAGCCGCTGCGGTTGCTTCATCCAAAAGCGATGCATTTGCAAGGGGCAATCCGGTTAGATCACATACCACGGTTTGAAAGTTCAGGAGTGCCTCCAGGCGACCCTGTGAAATTTCTGCCTGATAGGGCGTGTAAGCTGTATACCAACCCGGGTTTTCGAGAATGTTTCGCTGGACTACTGCAGGAACAACAGTTGGGTAGTAACCCATACCGATATAATTGCGGCACACTTTATTTTTAGCAGCTTTTTCGCGCAGTAAATCAAGATATTCCTGTTCTGTTAAACCTTCGCCCAAAGCCAAAGGTTTATTGAGCACAATATTGTCAGGAATGGTTTCACCTATCAAATCGTCAATGGTGTTGGCTCCGACCAATTGTAGCATGGAATCCAATTGTTTTGGCCGGGGACCCAGGTGCCGGCGCTCAAAATCTTTGTAGTTCGACATAGAAATATTCGCTTAATTTTCCGGCAAAGATAATTACTATTGCTTCGCTAAACATTCAATTTTGCAAGTCTGAAAACTTGCCTTTTCTATTGCTACTTTTACGTCCTATGAATGTTCTTCTAAAAGTATTTCTGACCATCGTAATTGGGTTGGGTATATCTTCTGAAATTGCCGCTCAACATACGTTCGAAATGATGAATGGCCGATTGCTGGACGTATTCAGTTACAATGATTCGGCTTTTACAGATATTCAATTCAGCTATGATAAAAACAGCATGAAGAACGAACGCATTCGGTTCTACAATGAAAATTTGCGTTATGATCTGGCCGAGAAGAGAGGAGATGATTTGAGCAGAGAACAACTTGATCAACTGGTAGAACAAAGATCAAAATCCCTTTTCCCACCAAAAATTAAAGAGGGATTTGTCGATCGTTCCGAAATATTTGCAATTCACGAACCTGATGGAACGATCGAAGTTGTGTATGTTCATGCCGATGAGATCGGAAACTACTATACGGTTCAGGAGATGCAGGAATTTATTTTAGGAGAACGCGATGCATTGCTTCGGTTTCAGTCCAAAAGAGCATTTTGGGGTGGAGTGGCTTTCGGTGCCGTTGGTGGATTTGCATGGCAAAACAGTGTCTTCTCATTGACAACGCCTATAGTCTGGACTGGAATTACGGCCCTTCCAACCATCCGCATTAAAGACAGATATATGAGCGATCCCTCTCTCCGGACAGAACCGTATAAAGCAGGATTTGCTAAGACAGCCAGAACCAAAAATATGTTGCAAGGATTAATGGGAAGTACAGTCGGAACGGTTGCTGGTTTGTTGATTTATGCTGTTGTAGCCAATAATTCCTCACTCATCAAATAATCCGTTTTGAATTGGGTCACGCGGATCGCAACAATCATTGTATACAGCAATGCATGGATAGCGGCCGGAGCTGCTTTGCTTACCGCGCAAACGTATTGGGTATCGGGATTAGAAGCGAATTCAGACTTGGTAATTTTTGTTTTCTGCGCTACAATTGCGACCTACAATTTTCAACGGCTCATTCGATTTAGTGTATGGTCCGCCAGAATCGATTCAGAACGCATTCACTGGATTATTCGCAGTCGGATTGCACTTATGTGGCTGATTACAGCTGGTCTGGCAGGCGCCATGTTCTTTGCTTTCCGTTCGCTGCTGTGGCTTCATTACTGGATGTTGATTCCATTGGGTATCATCGCCTTGTTGTATGCGCTCCCTTTTATTCCTCTAAACAAAAAATGGATGGCCTTACGCGATTTACCGGTTACAAAAATTTTTTGGATTGCTGGAACATGGGCTGTGGTAACAGCCATTTTGCCCCTGCTTGGTCATCGAAGCATCGACGTTGGTTGGAATCTGCTGGTTATTGAACGATTTTTTTTCCTATTGGCGATTACCATTCCCTTCGATACACGCGATATGCAATACGATGATCCCGCTCAGAAAACTTTACCGCAATTGATAGGAATACGCAATTCCGGTTGGTTGGCACAGTTTTGTAATCTGTTTTTTGTGGCCATGATCATCATCAATTATCGGCTGGGATGGTATTCTACCGGAGTAGCACAAGCGTTAATTGCGAGTGCAGTGATAACGGGTGTTTTGTTGGTTTTCTCCTTCAAACGACGCAAAGAACCCTATTACAGTGGATTGGTGGATGGATTGACTTTGTTGCAACCGGTTATGGCGTTCCTTTGGTTGCACTAAAAACCTCATCTAGCGCCTCGCCCAATATAGTGGCCGCTCCATCCAGCATTTCCTCTGAATGAGCAGCAGAAATAAAACCTACTTCATATCCTGAGGGGCCGAGATAAATGCCATTCTCCAAAAGAATGTGATGCAACCTGCTGAACCATTTCATTTTCGTACTGTCGATCTGCCCTGCATTTGAAATGTGTTCTTCTTCAGAAAAAGCAAGCCAGAAAATTGAAGCCTGTTGTATCATTTGAACAGGATGTGCTTTCGATTTGCAATAGGAGTTTATTTTTTGACAGAAATTGTTCGTCTTTCGTTCGAGAGATTCGTAAAATCCCGGCTCGAGACATTCCTTCAGTTGAGCGATTCCTGCCGACATCGCAACCGGATTACCGGATAAAGTCCCGGCTTGATATACCGGACCATCCGGCGCAATATGACCCATGATTTCATTACTGGCACCATATGCGCCAACAGGTAACCCACCGCCGATGATTTTACCGAATGTGATGATGTCGGGTTGAATGTTATACAATCCGGTAGCTCCTTCAAATCCAACCCGGAATCCGGAAATTACTTCGTCGAAAATCAGCAGGATGCCGTGTTGTTGAGTCAGCTCGCGCACATATTGCAGAAACTTTTTTCCCTGAATCAACAATCCGTTATTGGCAGGAATGGGTTCAATAATGATGCACGCCAAATCATCGGAATATTTTTCTACCGCTGTTTTCAGTGCTTGTTCATCGTTCAGCGGAACCACTATAGTATCCTGAACAGTATTAATCGGAATGCCTGCCGAAGAAGCGTTTCCCATCGTTACCAGACCGGAACCAGCCTTTACAAGTAAGGCATCGACGTGTCCGTGGTAGCATCCTTCGAATTTAATGATCTTGTTTTTTCCGGTAACGCCACGCGCCAGTCGCACGGCCGACATCACTGCTTCGGTTCCGCTGTTTACAAATCGGATTTTGCTGATAAATTGGTGATTGTCTATAATGAGCTGGGCCAGTTCATTCTCAAGTTGGGTTGGTGCACCGAAAGAAGTGCCTTTTTCAAGAGTAACTTTAATACCGGCCACTACTTTTTCAGGCGCATGCCCAAGAATCAACGGCCCCCATGAACAACAAAAATCAATATAGCGATTTCCGTCAGCATCCCAAATGTATGCACCTTGTCCACGCTCGATGAATAGTGGAGTTCCTCCCACCGATTTAAATGCCCGAACCGGAGAATTTACTCCACCGGGAAAATATTCTTTTGCTTTTTCAAAAAGTGCTGTCGATTTGGTGCGTATCATTTCAGTTGCTGTAGTGTGGTTCTTTTCCGAAAGAATGATTTTGTTGTTTCTTTGTGCAAAGCTACTATTTGAATCAAGTACAATTTGATGAAATTCGAAAATACCCTCACGTTTGCTCAACGTTCAGACGCAGAAGATGAGTTGAGCCGCTTCAGAAACCAGTTTTTGTTTCCGCAGCACGACGATAAAAATTGCCTCTATTTCACCGGAAACTCCCTCGGTTTACAACCCGTGTCTGCCCGAAAAGTGCTCATGCAGGAACTCGATGACTGGGCAAATTTTGGAGTGGAGGGTCATTTTCACGCTAAAAATCCATGGTATTCCTATCACGAAATGTTGATGGAACCTATGGCCGGTATAGTAGGTGCCAGGAAAGAAGAGGTCGTGGCAATGAATGGTCTTACCACCAATCTTCATTTATTGATGGTATCTTTTTTCCGTCCGGAAGGCAAACGAACCAAGATTCTTTGCGAGGCCAAAGCGTTCCCTTCAGACAGATATGCGCTGGATTCACAATTGCACCATCACGGATTGGATCCAAAAGCTCATCTGATTGCTCTTGAATCGAGAGAAGGAGAACATTGCCTGCGAACT
>CAZJLZ010000406.1:0-11159 GCA_964546775.1 uncultured Cryomorphaceae bacterium
GGTACCTATACCTGCGTAGTCACTGACGCAGCAAGTTGTTTGGTGACTATTGTAGTTACGGTTGATCTCGACACCGTCGCCGAAACGCAAATCGCAACCACCTACTGCAACACCGGTGGTTACGCGCTTAGCGATTTCATCTCAGCTACTCCTGTTGCCAATGCCGATGCCTACCGCTGGGAATTTACACCCGATGGCGGTTCTCCCTTGCCCGAATACACGCGCACCGACGGCAACCAGTGGGTACGTCTGCAATGGATATCGGGTGTTGAGTTAGCCACGACTTACAGCGTGCGCGTCAAGGTCAAAGTGGATGGAGTATGGAGTGAATACGGCGTGATCTGTACAATCACTACGGCCAGCAATTTACCTCTTACTGAATTGCGCCCCAACTACACGCCAACCAATTCGGTTGGTAACGATTACGAAATGTGCGATTTAGCACTTGCATTCAACGTTACAGATGCTCAAAACTTCCGTTGGCGCTTTGACGGCAACGATACTTTCAACGACGGCGAAGACATCGTCTACACCCGCGGATCTGGCAATCCCGGTCTTCGTCTGAGCTGGGTTTCAGGACTCGTGCCGGGGCTTACCTACAACGTAGGAGTTGAAGTTCAGGTAGACGGACAGTGGAGCGGTTACAGCATCGTTCTTCCGCTGACCATGGCACTTCCGCCAAACGATGTGGAAATCCGCAGCCAGTTCTGTGGAGGCACCTATGCTCCGAATGGATATGTATTGTCAGAATCTGTCTGCGAAGCTGATGTTTACACATTCGAATTCGAGAATGTATCGACCAGCAGCATCCACACGCGCAACTCAGCGAATTATGTTGCCTTCCTGAATGGTATGAGCCCAGCGCTTACACCTGGAAACTACAACGTTCGTGTGAAAGTAACGCAGAACGGTGTTCCCGGAGACTACGGTCCATCGTGTGTGATCACAATCAGCGGTTCAGGAATGGCAGAAGAAGGAACAGCAGCGATGCGTGACATCGAAGCTACCGGAAACGCTACGTTGTTCCCGAACCCGAATGCGGGCAGCGAGGTACGTGTACGACTGGATGGTCTGTCTGACGGAAATCACGATGTGAACATTCTGGTTTACGACATCTACGGAAAGCTGATCAGCATCGAAGGCTTCGGCCAGGAAGGCACTCAACTGAGTCGTCTGATTCGTTTCGACGGCGATCTTTCAATGGGAATGTATATAGTACACATCCTGGTTGACGGCGAGCAGTTTGCTGTAGAGCGTTTGATCGTGAAATAAAATAACCGGCAGTATACATTGCCTAATTCTTCAGACCCCGGCGAGCAAACGTCCGGGGTTTTTTGTTGATCCAATCTGAAAGATTTTAAATCCTGACTGGACCTTAGGTCTTATTTACCCGAATCCCCCAACCGTTTTATCAAACCATCTTTTTGACCACGTGATACAGGCAATTCGGTGCCGTCGTCCAATACCACCATTCCACCTTGTCCGCGTACATATCGTTTCAGATGGGCCAGGTTGATCAGGTAGCTTTGATGAATCCGCAGGAAATTGCAATCCTCGAGCATTTGCGCTACCTGTTTCAGGGTTTTTGATTGCAGTATTTTTTGACCATCCGATAAATGCACCCTGGCATAACTACCATCTGCTTCACAGAACAGAATTTCTTCAATTTTCACGAACTCCACTCCGTCAAAGGTGGGGAGCGCAATTTTAGGAATGTTGTGCCTCAGAAAATTCAGGTTGGAGAACAGTGCTTCAATCTGATCACTTTTCTCTCGCCTGTCAATTCTTCGTTGTACTTCATCAACAGCACAAATCAGTTCTTGTTTATTCACAGGTTTCAACAGGTAATCGGCGGCGCTGTAACGAAAAGCTTTGATCGCAAACTCGTCATACGCCGTTACAAAAACCACTTCAAAATCTATTTTATCCAATTTCTGTAGCAATTCAAAACCGTTCATCCAGGGCATTTCAATATCCAGAAAAATCAGGTCGGGTTTGAGCTCAATAATCTTTTCAAGACCTTCGGCAGCACTGTTGCAGGAGGCAATTACTTCAACCCTGGGGCAATACATTTCCAGCTCCATTGCAAATACCTCAGTACTCGATTTTTCATCATCTATCAGTATCGTGCGTAACTTTTCCATAGCGTCGTATTTAATGATCGCGGAATTTCAGTGGTAAACAAATGGTCACTTTGGTGCCCGCAGTGCTGCCATCAGCGTTTTTGAGGTCGGTGATATGAACGTTCGCAGAGGCGTCCTGAGCTTTCATGCGTTTTTCTGAAATGGGCAATCCCATGGATTTTCGCGTGCTGGTCTTCGACCTGATATTTCTTGATTGCTCCCTTCCAATGCCGTTGTCTATTACTTCACACACCAGTTGTTCATTTGATTTAGACAACACAATTTTAAGCAATCGATCACGCTCTTTGTGCATCAAACCATGCCAGATTGCATTTTCCACATAGGGTTGAAAGATCAATGGTTGCAACACTATTTCGCTTAAATCCAGTCCGGGATCAACTTCTATTTCAAATTCAAATCCACCTGAGAACCGCGCCTGCTCCAGCTCAATATAGGTTTTCAAAGTGGAAAGTTCTTCCTGCAGAGAGATATAGGATAACGAGGAGTATTGCAGAATGGACCGAATCAACTGGGCGAATTTGGAAAGGTATTCTACCGCTTCTTCTTTCTTGTTGAGCAGGATAAAGTGTTTGATGGAGTTCAGGCTATTGAACATGAAATGCGGATTCATTTGTGCTCTCAGGAATTGCATTTCCATTTCTACCAACTGCTGGTTGTAGGTTGAAATGAGCGCCTGTTCTTTTCTGACTGCATTCAGGCGCAATCTAAAAATACCATATATCGCCAAAAGCAAAATGAAAGCAACACAGAGTTTGAAAAGAAGGGTATCCCACCACGGTGGAGCAATGGAGACCGGAACACTCCGGTGATGAATTTCGCTTCCGTCCATCACCGATCGGATGCTGACTTCGAAATGGTAGTCGCCGGGTGGAACATTGGTATAATGGGCGCTGTATAGATTTCCGGCCGATTGGTATGCTTTGTCAAATCCGCGAAGCATATATTCAGACCGGTAAAAATCGGAGGAAGAGCTCTTGGTGTGACTCCAGCCCATCACCAGGTTGTTTTGTTTGTGCCCCAGAGAAATGCCATTTTGCGAATCGGGGAACTGTGTCATCATATTTCTGCCATCTACCTCAAATGTATGTAGGAGGAGATTCCCCGAAGTGTTGATGTGTAGCAATTCATCGATCCGACCATAAACGAGATCTTTGTGGCCGTGGGATGCAAAAATTCCCGCGTCATTGATGAAAAACGGGTTATCTCTGTATAGTCGCGGCAGGTTTTGACGGTACCCGAAACGAACACTGCTTTTTCCTGTAGGATCGAAACGCTCATAACCCAAAGCTGTAGAAAGCCATATATATCCGTCGGAATCCATTCGGGAGGAATATATATTGTTCGAGAGAATATCCTTTGGAGGAGAAAATTGGTGCACCACCTTCAAGGTATCCCCCTCCCGTTTGAATTGTATTACCCCATGCAGCGTGGAAGTGATAAAGATTGCGCTATCCCTTTTAGAAAATCCGCGCATTATTTTTTTTTCAGGCGAAAACTCGCTGGTAAAATGTAATTGGGTCAACTCGTTCTTATCGACATCCCATTCAAAAACAGCCTCTTCTGAGAGCATCGTGATGCGATTGGATTCAAAAATCACTTCTTCCCAATATCCTTGCAATAAATTCAACTTATGGGTAAAGATCTTGGGGTTTTGATAATCAGGGGTAACCAGATAAAGGTAGCCTGGTCCTGAAATGAGAAGTCGGCCATCCTCACCAAACGTGAGATGGCGGATTTCTTCGGGTAGAGACGGAGCTTGGCCGCCGTACAATGTCCAGTCGAAAGGCAATACATTTCGACCGCTGCTATCGGTTTCAAATAGGGCAGACATGTTGTGCGTTACAACCTTGTTCTCTGGTCCGCGGGCGAAGTTTCCACGTTCGATGTTATCAATATCTGTTGTATTCAGAAAACCAATCCTTTCAGAACGGATGTTCAATAAAAATAGTTTGCCGGGATAATTGTATGAATTGATATAATACAAAGGGAATTTTGGGTGGAGGATTCCTCGGTTAAAATTGTCAAGTGAAGTCCATTCAGACTCAGTCTGAACTTCCGCAGAATCGGTCAGCACAGGTTTGAGAATCCGGAAGCGATTACTGGATGGGTGGTGTTTCAGTACACCTGCTCCGTTGGTTCCGATATACAACTCGCCATTTACGGTTTCATAAATACATTCAATATAGGAGTGATTTATGTCGGCTTTTTCAATGTGGATTTCGGTGATATCGCCAAAACCTGGCTCAGCGAAAAACAATTGCCCGTTATTTGCGCCTATCCAATAACCTCCTCTGGATGATGGGCAAATAGAAACCGATCGAAACGGAGCGGTAGCCGGATCCGGCGCAAGAAATTCAAGTTGTTTATTCCGCAGGTTGAAACGATGAAATCCATAATTATCCAGTTTGAGCAGCAGATGATCTTTGTCTATCATGTGTACACAATGAATCAATTCAAAATGAGTATTGTAGTCCATTAATTGCTCAAACTCCTTTTCGAGTTGCACAGCATTGCTTTCTGCATCAAAACTGTATATTCTGTAATTTCCGACGATCCAGTATTTCGAAGAATCCCGCATATCAGGAAGAATATCCCTGGTTTTATTCTCTCTGAAATACCCGGTTCGTGATTCTGCATCCAGGGGAAATTCTTCAAAGTCCGGCAGGCTGTCAAAAGGGTTAAATCTTAGAATACTCCGCGGTCTTCCGGCAAGGTATAGAATGTCATCATCGTAGTGGCGAATTCCAGCGGCGATAAACTCAGTTGGCAAGTTGGGATGAGTCGTTCGGTTGATGCGTCGAAAATTGTCATGGATTGAATTGTAGATGCACAAGCCACCACCAATTGTAGAGCAGATGATTCGACCGTCAGGTAGCGTCATCAATCGACGGAGGTGATTGATGGATAAGCTTGAGGTGTCATTTGGAAGGTGTGTGTAATTTTTATTGACGAGTCCATCGTGACGGGTAAGTCCTGAAAATCCGGCGAACCACACAAATCCTGTATCGTCTTCAACGATATCAAAAACCCAATTGGAGGCAACACCTTGTTCAAAGCTGAGCTGCTCGAATTCCATTGACCGCTGGGCAAAAGCGTCGTTGAGAACGGAAAATGTAACTGTACAAATCAAATACGCAACAATGAACCTGCAGCGCAATAGCTTTGGAAAGACGACAGTTTTGTTGGTCATTATCCCTTGAACACAAATAGAGTTAGCAAAGAGGAATATAGCTTGAAATCGAATAGACGGGCTTCATTCTTTAATTATATAGTAACACAATTTCAAATCTAAGCATTGGAACTGACTCAGATCGCCTCAATTGGTATTCAGTGGTTTTGAGTTTGTATTTGGTAACGCTTCTGCCATAAAGGCCTGTTACCTTGCAGGTCATAGATATTTACCAACTAAAACCAATCAAAATGAAAGCATTGTGTACGAATTTCTCAGCAGTTTCCGGAGTACTGTTCAGTTTTGTCATTCTGACAAATCCTTTTTTAGGCGCAACTTCAACCCTTGCAACGGATCGGGGTCCTGAAAACGCCATATTCAGTTCAGAGCAACTGAAGGCCAATCAGATGGCCAAAATAGCAGCCAACCAAACTGGTTTTATTGAAAACAAAGGTCAGGTGCTCAACATGAAGGGGCAGCCTGCTCCTTATGTCGATTACATGTTGGACAGGGGCTCGACACAAATATTCCTGCTCGGGGAGGTCGGAATAGCGTGGCAGTTTAAACAGGTTCACTATCCTGATGGTTATGTGGAATTACAATCCCGGCAAGGTGAAGAGGAAGTTGATTTTCCAGGGAAACTGAAACGAATGAACGAGCAGATCCGCACGGAAACTTATCGCATGGATATGTTGCTCGACGGTGCCAACCCAAATGCTATTGTGAGTACAGAGGGCAAAAGCGCCGACTATTTCAATTACTACAATGTTGACGCATTACAAGTCCACCACTTTGAGCAAGTGACCTATCACGATGTGTATCCCGGCATAGACTGGGTGGTATACACCAATGAAACCGGGTTGAAATACGACTTTATCGTTCACCCCGGAGCCGATCCTAACCAGATAAAACTGAAGTTCAGACACCATGAAGAGTTGTATCTCGACAATGACGGGAATCTCATCCACGGAAACCACATGGGGCGTTTTACCGAATTTGCACCGGTGAGCTTTCAAGAAGGAAGTGAAGTACTCACAGAATTTTTTCTCCAGGATGACATTTTGCAATTTCAATTGGGGAAGTACAATCCCAATAAACCCCTCACGATAGACCCTGCGCGAATTTGGGCAACGTATTATGGGGGCAGCGGAATAGATGAAGGTACTGCTACTGACGTAGACAACGATGACAACGTATATCTTGTCGGAAGAACTTCATCAAATACAGGTATCGCTTCAGGTGGATATCAGGAAACCATCGGTGGTTTCGAATCGGCCTTCGTGGTCAAATTTAATTCCGCTGGTGTTAGACTTTGGGGTACTTATTATGGTGGTAGTGGGATAGATGGAGTTTGGGATTGCGCGACGGATGGCGACAACAATATCTATGTGACCGGATGGACAGATTCCGCCGATAATATTGCAGTAGATGCGCATCAAAGTACGATTGGGGGGGACGTTGATGCTATGTTGGTAAAATTTAATGCTTCAGGATTTTTACAGTGGGCAACGTACTACGGTGGAACAGACTTCGATTTCGCAAAGGATTGTACAACAGATATTGAAGGGAATGTGTACATGTCTGGTGAGACTGCCTCCTTGAATAACATGGCTTCAGGTGGTCACCAGAATACATACGGTGGAGGACCAAAAGATGCCTTTCTTGTAAAGTTTGACTCTTTGGGTGTCCGCCAATGGGGTACCTATTATGGCGGAAGTGGTGATGAATGGCAGTCTGGAGCGAGCGTTACAGACACTCTGGGAAATGTATATCTATGCGGTAAAACTGAATCGACTTCAGGAATTGCTTTTGGTGGTCACCAGAATACATACGCAGGTGGTGCAGGTGATGCGTTTTTCGTCAAGTTTAATGCTTCAGGTGTAAGGCTTTGGGCAACCTATTACGGAGGACCGAGCAGTGACAGAGGAAATGATTGTGCCATTGGTTCCGACGGAAACATTTATATGTTTGGTGGAACAACTTCAGCATCAGGGATATATTTTAATGGGCACCAAAGTGTCCACAATGGAGACTGGGATGCTATGTTGGTTAAGTTTGATCCTTCAGGAGTTCGCCTATGGGCTACTTATTATGGCGGAAGCGGAATGGACTTGGGATACAGATGTGCAACTGACGGACTTGGCAATGTATACATTTGCGGAGAAACCAGTTCAGTCGTTAATATGGCGTCTGGTGGTTATCAAAATACCAGTGGTGGCGATTTTGATGGTTACCTTGCGAAATTCAATTCCTCGGGTGTTCGGCAATGGGGTACCTATTACGGGGACAGCGAAAATGATGGAGGAAGGTCGTGTGCAGTTGATTCAGAAGGCAGCATCTATCTGGCAGGCCGAACGTGGTCAACCACGGGCATAGCTTCTGGTGGACATCAAAACGTCTTCGGCGGATTCAACGACGCTTTCCTTGTTAAATTTGGGACTGATTCAATACTACCTGCTCCTTGTATCCACAGTACCCTCAACGGTACTGTTGCGGCTGCCGCATCGAGTACATGGCCGGTGATTATCCATCCCTGTACACACGCCGGAGACTACAATACAATCACCGATGTTGTATCTGGTCAGACCTATCAATTCGTGTCGTCCGAAAGTACCGACTGGCTGGTACTGACCGACGATGCAAATAACCTTCTGGTGGAGGGTACTTCACCAATCAGCTGGACAGCGAGCTTCAGCGGCACGGTGCGATTGCACGTCAGTGTAAATTCCGACTGTGATACGGATAGTGTGTGTCGCTTAACCACTGTATCTTGTACCTCCTGTTCAACACCCCCGGGTTGCATACATTCCACAGCGGTCGGAACAGTATCTGCTCCAACGAATGGTACTCCGCTCGAAATTACGAGTTGCGTATTTGCAGGGCAGTACAATGTAATCACGGATATCGTTTCGGGTGAGACGTATGCCTTCGTCTCTTCGGTGGGAAGCGATTGGTTGGTTTTGACAGATGACGCAGACAATATCCTGACAGAGGGTTTTCCACCTTTAAATTGGACTGCGAGCTTTAGCGGTACGGTGCGTTTGCATATTAGTGCGAACCCCAATTGTGGAATTGAGGCAGAGTGCCGCTCGACTTCAGTGCAATGCACCTCCTGTTCTACCCCAATAGGCTGCATTCATTCGACGGCTAACGGTAGCGTGTCTGCTCCAACAAATGGTGATCCGCTTGAGATTACAAGTTGCGTATTTGCAGGAGAGTACAACACAATCACCGATATCGTTTCGGGTCAGACTTATGAATTTGCCTCATCAATCAGTACCGATTGGTTGGTGTTGACAGATGATTCGGACAATATCCTGGCAGAAGGATTCTCACCTTTAAGTTGGACTGCGAGCTTTAGTGGCACAGTGCGGCTGCATATCAGTGCGAACCCCAACTGCGGAACAGAGAGTGAGTGTCGCTCGACTTCTGTGCAGTTTACATCTATTGTCTCACCAGAAACGTGTTGTGAAAATCCGCTGCCCGGACCCGGATGTCCTCAATACCCGGATTGTGAGGAGGCGGTTTGCGCATTCGATGCATTTTGCTGCAATACCGAATGGGATGCTTCCTGCGCCAGTACGGCAATATCTCTATGCGGGATTTCAGAATGTACGCCGGCCGCATGCGCCAGTCCAACACTTACACCACATACTTCAACCGATTGTGTTGCCGGTACATATGATGTTATATTGGATGTCGGCGGCGACGGCAATGCCCATTTTTACGATGTGTTTGTGGAATTACCCGCCTGCGATGAAGCGCAAATTACGGGGGGATTCTCACTTGATCTCGCCTGTGAGTCGGCTATCTGTGCTGCCGATCCATTCTGCTGCGATGAGACATGGGATAATTTATGTGCATCAGCCGCTGCATCCGAACCGGTGTGTGCCGGATGCCTGGCACCGCAAGTTTATTTAATTGGAACCTTTGCCAGTGGCACCACCGGTATCGGAATTGGTACTTTTCCTGTTGATGTGGATGTTGAGGTGAGTGTTCTTCACGACTGGGACAGTTCATGCGATCAGAGTATTTCAATCAGCCCTGCTGAAACGTGTGGTTGTACAGATGACAGCGCTGTGAACTTTGATCCGGAAGCCGACATTGACGATGGTAGTTGTGTATTTGCGATGGCCAACGATGATTGCTCAAATGCACAAATGTTGCCGGTTACCGCGTGGCCGGCGTCAACCAATACACTGGGTACATTAACAGGAGCTTTCGGTTCTGGTTGGGGTGCGTGCAATGGCGTTGACGGACCGGATGTATTTTACACTTTTAGTGCTACTACTTCCAATCACTATTTCATTAACCTAAACGCTTTTGGTGGATTCGACGGAGTGATAGAATTGTACGATGCGTGCTCGGGCACATTGCTGGAATGCTTCGGCCCCGGAAATGATTGTGCAGTAGGGCAAGGTACTGCTGGATTCCCAGACGACCCTACTTGTGAAGTTACGGTTTGCGCCATTGATGATTATTGTTGTAACGACACATGGGATGGAATCTGTGGCAGTATTGCGGCTGACCCGGTTCAAGTGGATGCAGCTTGTGATGCCTGTGTAGGCGGGTTGCCCGCACCTACGGCACTTGCCCAGGATCTCCCTGCCGGAGACTACATCATTCGTGTGCGCAATGCCGACGGTCAAATCATTCTGGATAATTCTGGTGACTTCCTGATTGGCGTGCAATCATTTCCTACGGCAAAAGTACAGGACAACCCTGCCAACTTCCTCTACGCTTGTAACCAGGGAGGTTTTCAGTTAGAAGATTTTGTGGGCGCCACGCCCCAAACGGGCCAACTACCCGGTATCCTTGACTATGAATGGTTTATTGCAGAGCAGGGAGGAACCTTTCAAAACTCCTGGCAACGCGGAGAACCGAATTATTCGACAAGGCTGGATTGGTTGGGAATGGATTACGGAGCGACCTATAATGTATTCGTGCGTATTCAGTTGGAGGTCTCGGGTATAGGGCCAGTTTGGGGGGTGTATCAGGGCGACTATGACAACCCGAACAATCCGGGAGCATCTGTTTGCTTCATCAGTACCTCTCCAAACGTAACACCCACAGAGTTGCGTCCAAATTACACTCCGACCAACGCTGCGGGTAGTGACTACTCACTGTGTGATATCGCCCTTGCTTACAATGTTTCCGGCTCAGAGAACTTCCGGTGGCGTTTTGATCCAGATGTGGATCCGAATAACGGCAACGAGATCTTCTACACCCGCGGCACCGGCAGCCCGTCTGTTCGCCTGAGCTGGGTCAACGGGTTGACGCCTGGATTGACTTATAATGTGGCGGTTGAAGTACAGGTGTCCGGTCAATGGAGCGGTTACAGCACCGTGCTTCCGTTGACGATGGCCCTTACACCAAACGATGTGGAGATTCGCTCTCAGTTCTGCGGTGGCACGTACGCGCCAAACGGATACATCCTTTCCGAGTCTGTATGCGATGCCGATCTGTACCAGTTTCGTTTCACCCCAACAAGTGGAGGAACACCGAGCTACCGTAACAGTGGCAACTACGCTTGCTTTATGAGCGCTGCCAACCCCGCGCTCACGCCGGGCGACTACGATGTACAGGTGAAAGTGTCGCAAAATGGAGTTCCCGGCGACTGGGGCCCATCGTGTGTGATCACCATCAGCGGGCCTGTTGCTCCTGAAAGTGATGTTGCATCGATGCGCAGTCTTGAAGCAGCCAACAGCGCTACATTGTTCCCGAACCCAAATGCGGGTAGCGAGGTACGTGTACAACTGGATGGTCTGTCTGACGGAAATCACGATGTGAACATTCTGGTTTACGACATCTACGGAAAGCTGATCAGCATCGAAGGCTTCGGTCAT
>CAZJLZ010000407.1:0-4751 GCA_964546775.1 uncultured Cryomorphaceae bacterium
ATGGAAAACACCTGCAAATTAGCTCCCCCAGGTCCAATAATATAGGTGTCAATAACTTCCTGATTGACCAGATCGAAGTATACAATTCCAAATCCGCAGGAGAGATAACAACGGCCGTTCTCAACGTATATATCATTGATGGCTTTAATGCCAAATATTCCACTGTTTTCAATGCTGTTGACGTTGACTGACAGGCCATTCCGGATCAGATCAAGATTGCCGTTGCTGTAACCTACCACCAGAGTTCCAGAGGTTTCATCAAAAGCGATAGACGAAATCCCGACATCCGTAAGTTGTTTGACTTTAGAAATTTTCTCAATGCTGTTGTCGTCCAGATTCACCGCGTATACCATATGCGAGTTGGCGGCAAAAACTCTATTGTTTCCATGGGTTACCGCTACCGTTCCACGATTGGGAAAGTGGTCCCTCCATTGTTCAATGGCGAGTTGGGCCTGAGACGAAAGGCAAAATAAAAGTGCGAAAAAGCTGGTTATTATTCGAATCATATAATCGGGTGTGATGGATGTTCAACGGAAAAAAGTCAGTTTTCATATACAGAGTGCTTAACTGCGAAGCAAATCATTTTTTCCGGAACTCCAATTTTTGATCGGCAAGTTAAACGTCGGTGTATCAAAAACAGAAATAAACGCTAAATTTGCGGTTCATAAGCCGGCCCGGTAGTTCAACTGGATAGAATATCAGATTTCGGCTCTGAGGGTTGGGGGTTCAAATCCTCCCCGGGTCACAAGTAAAGCCCCATCTGCGTAAATGCAGCTGGGGTTTTTATTTTCCCTCAACGGCCGAGCTTGCTCGAACGGATGAGGGAAAATTGCAAAAAAAAAATCAGTTTCCACTTTTGAAATTTTCTCAGCTCCCGCGCATTGAATTTCGACCAATCAATCCATTTGCCAAGGACAACAAAAAACCCCGACATTACTGACGGGGTTTTGTAGAGGTTCCGAGCGGATTCGAACCGCTGTACGAGGTTTTGCAGACCTCTGCCTAGCCACTCGGCCACGGAACCATTTTATTAATGGAACGCAAAGTTAACTTTTTTGCTTCACTGTCAAACAACCCACTTAGTTTCGTGTTCGGCTTAGTTCAACACTGACGTTTTTAGCTACTCCATCGATAGGAGGATTGAGTTTGGCCACACGCACTTTTACGGCTTCGAGCGCTGGAAAGGTTTCATTCAATGAGTCGATAATGCGTCGGGCAACGTGTTCCAGTAGATTGGAGCGAACCTGCATCTCTTCCCGCACAATCTCGTGCACTTTTACGTAATCAATTGTTTTGCTGAGATCATCCTCCACTTCCGGAACGGATAAATCGCTGGTCAACTCAACGTCCACCAGGTACTCGCTGCCAATCAGAGCCTCTTCTTCGAGACACCCGTGGTACACGTAAAGCGAGATACCTTCCAACCTGATGACTCCCATCAATTAATTTTTTGAAGTCCGGTTTTCATTCGGTTCAACACTTCATCCTGGCCGATAAGAGCGCAAATTTCAAACAAGGATGGGCCCGCGCCCTGCCCGGTGAGCAACAACCGAAGGTTCGGCATTACGGCGCCAAGCCCCAATCCTTTCTCCTCTACAAAGGATTTAAACGCGTGCTCAACATCTTCGGCGGCGAAGGAGGCCAAAGAGCGGAAATGATTGGCCAGATCCTCCATAACCCGCGGAGTTTCTTCTTTCCACTTCTTTTGAATCGTCTTGTCATCATACGTATCAGGGGCATTAAACAAGTAGATTCCCTCTAACATATCTTCTGCAAAAACAGCGCGCTCTTTCATCAACTCAACAACCCGCGATACATATTCGGTGTCGGTTTCAATTCCCAATTCTTTCAGTTTTGGCATCAACTGTTGGGCAAGCACAGAATTTGGCTGCTCACGCAAGTAGTGTTGGTTGAACCATTTCGCCTTTTCAGGATCGAACTTCGAACCGGATTTTCCGACGCGCTCCAGACTGAAGGCCTCAACCAGTTCGTCCATTGAAAAAATCTCCTGGTTCGTTCCAGGATTCCAACCCAACAACGCAAGCATGTTTATAAAAGCTTCCGGTAAATAGCCTTTCTCACGGTATCCGGAAGAAATCTCTCCGCTGACAGAATCCTGCCATTCAAGTGGAAAAACAGGAAAGCCCAACCGATCTCCGTCTCTTTTGCTGAGTTTTCCGTTACCATCGGGCTTCAACAACAAGGGTAAATGAGCAAACTCGGGAGCTTCCCACCCAAAATACTGGTACAACAACACATGCAGCGGCGCAGAAGGCAGCCATTCTTCACCCCGGATAACGTGCGTAATTTCCATGAGATGATCGTCTACGATATTGGCGAGGTGATACGTAGGCATGCCATCGCTTTTGTAGAGCACTTTATCGTCGAGCTGGTTGCTGTTGACCACGACCCACCCCCGGATGCGATCCTTCACACGAATTTCTTCATTGCGCGGCATTTTGATTCGAATAACAAACGGATCATCGGCGTCCAATCGTGCCCTCACCTCGTCCTCTGACAAAGCGAGTGAGTTTTTCATGTTGCTGCGCGTAATGTTGTTGTATTGCCACGAGGTCACACCAGCTTGTTTGGCACGTTCGCGAACTTCCTCAAGCTCTTCAGGCGTATCAAATGCATAATACGCATGGCCACTATCGATCAACTGATCAGCATATGCGCGGTACATTGACTTTCGTTCTGACTGCTTGTACGGTCCACAATCACCACCAAAAGTATGTCCTTCGTCGGGCACAATTCCGCACCATTTCAACGATTCAATGATGTATTCTTCGGCACCGGGAACAAATCTGGCCTGGTCGGTGTCTTCAATTCTCAGTAAAAATTTACCATTGTGTTTCTTGGCGTACAGGTAATTGTACAATGCCGTTCGCACTCCTCCCATGTGCAATGGTCCGGTTGGGCTTGGCGCAAATCGTACTCTTACAACTCGTTCGGTCATTTCATTCAATTTTGCGCAAAGATAGTGGAATTACGACTGTTTATTTTGATGATCTGCAACATACAGGCTACTGTGGAAATCGCTATTATTACACCCCTAAAACCCTCTTACTATGCGCAAACTTTTACTTTTTTCAATTGTTTTATTGATATCGGCATCAGTCTCAGCACAATGCGGAACCTGTACCCCAGATCCAAGTTGTATTCTGACACCGGCATTTCCGACATTGTGCCCAAATACGCTTCCCGACGCGACGGCAGGTGAGTTTTATGAAACCGATCTTTCCTTCTATTTACCATATGAATTTTACGAACCCGAAAATGGCGTTGACGTACAGTTTAACCAGGTGGTCATCACCGGGACAACAGGTTTACCATTTGGAATGAGTACCGAAATGAACGAACCTTCGGGTATTTATAATCCCGCAGAAAACGAACATGGTTGCGCGCGCATTTGCGGCACTCCCCTGAGCCCGGGAAATTACACCATCAACATCAATTTTGTTGCTACTGTCTTTGTTCCTGCTTTCGGTATTGAAATTCAACAAAACCAATCATTCGAGCTTACTCTGGCTGTATTGCCAGGTTCGGGAGGTAACAACAGTTTCACTTTCGACGTGAACAGTGGTTGTGATTCACTTTTAGTGAATTTTGAGGCTCTACTCGACGCTTCGCCCACTCCAACCACATGGTCCTGGGATTTTGGAAATGGCGAGACCAGCGATCAAAAAATTCCGCCTACTCAATTTTACGGTGACACAGGAACCTATGAGGTCACACTTGAAACACAATTTCTGGAATATGTCATCACCTCGGTGACTGTAAATTCGGTGAATGGAAACTGGTGCGGGGATGCAGAGGAACCTACGTGTGACGGAATTTTTGGTATTCTGCCAGATCTTTATGTCCAAATCCGGGACGCCAACTCCAACCTACTTTATCAATCGGGAAGTACAGAAAACACGCTTTCGGGCTCCTGGTCCAACCTTACAGTGGTTGCTACCAATCCACCATATACAGTTCAAGTGTGGGATGAAGATGCTGTCAGCGCAAACGACGATCTCGGTTCTTTCTCCTTTGACATTACTTCCGAAGGGGTCATTAACTTCAGCGGTGCCGGCGGCACTTCGGGCTCTTTATCCATAGCCTCACAGGTTGGTGACACGTTTATTGACACGGAAATTATCTCTGTTTTTCCATCACCTGAGCCGGTGCTCGAATTTGATGAACCAACGAGTATGCTTTCGGTAGCAACAGATTCCAGCCTCGTGGCTTATTCGTGGTATTTCAACGGCGAATTACTAGAGGGAGAAATTGCTCATGAAATTTTTATTTTCACTCCTGGTGAATATTCTGTAGCAGTCCAAAATGGCTACGGGTGTACGGGAGTCAGTGATGTATTTATACTCTGCCCCACTGTCGAGATTAGCTATAACAGCACAAATGGCATCCTTTCCGGCAACGGAAACTTTGAAGCCTACCAATGGTACTACGAAGGAGAGGAACTCTCGGGTGCCAACCAGGGTTTTCTTGTGGTTGATGGAGACTATGGTTGGTACAGTCTATGGGTAGAGACAAGTTCTGGTTGCAGTATTTTTTCTGATTCCCTTTTGGTTTGTCCCACTGTTACGATCACGGTGTCTGAAGACGGCAGTTTGCTTTCAGTACCCGAAGGATATGCTTCTTATCAATGGGTCCAAAATGGGGTGCCGATATCCGGCGCAAATGGTACTTCTATCGAACCAACAGCCGGTAATACTTATTGGGTCGTTATTACCACGGAATATGGTTGT
>CAZJLZ010000408.1:0-2604 GCA_964546775.1 uncultured Cryomorphaceae bacterium
GCTGAATCGCTCACCTGAAAACTCAATTCGTTTACCTGCAAACCTCCTCCAGCAATTCCAATTAAACGACGTGGAGTAACAGCAGCACTCAGCATATTCTGACCGGATTTGATCAGCACTCCTCCAAGGGTAATCCCTGCCTCCGCCCATGCCATGCCATTGGCACGAACATTTTTTTCCTGGTGAACGAGATCCTGTTGGGGAGCAAAATCCAATCCTTCGAAAATAAAATTGCTAAGCTCAGAACTGACTCCTCTTACATCAACAACAGATCGGGCGGCAGTATGAATTGCCACAGACCATCGTCCGAATACCGCAGAAAACGAAGGTCCCTGTACACGAATGTCGGCATATCCATGCTTTTTGTAGGATCCGGTATTTTGTATCGGCAGTGGCGAATTTTCAAACTGTGAAGTTCCGCGTGTCAGTTTAAAATCATCTTTTGATAGGAACAATAGGTCGTTGTCGAAAAACAAACCTACTCCAGCCAGATTAATGTCTCTGTATGCACGGCTGTCAGCAATGCTCGCCGGATTTAAAAACAGCGTGTTGGTCGGAGAATAGTTGCTGGAGACGATTCCGAATTGTTCCTGAGCAGAAAGGTGCCCGGTGATTACGAAAGCCAACAGAATAATAATGAATATCTTCATAGATTCAGCATAGAAAACTGAACCACTGTACGACAACCCGTCATAAAAGGTTCAGGAAAGTGAATCCGCAGATACAGGAATGACTTCGACTTTATACCAAACTGGGGTAAACGGTGGAACAATACGCGTACTGGAACCTGAAGGTCCAAAGGCAAAAGTTGAGGGAATTAAAACCGATCGAATTTCTCCGGGTTGAGCTCCCACCAAGCCATATTCCAACCCCCGCAGTACCTGCCCCTCGGTTCCCAAAGTAAAAATGAGTGGTTCGGCGGTAGAGTCGGGTTGATCAAAGAATCTTCCGTCGAGGAAATGACCGCTGTATCGGATGGCAATTTCATCACCGTAACGCAACCTTTCATTGGATCCGCTCTTTTCGACGCGATACAAAATGTCCGGGTGGACAATCGAGGAAGTAAAGCCATTCTCGAGCGCAAACAGTCGAATCCTGTCCATCTCCCGGGACTCGCGATCTGTCAACCACTGGCTGTATGCTTGCTGAAACTCTTCTTTTTTATAACATGCTCTCCACCAGACATGAACGGTAACCACCGAATCGAGGGTCGATAAATTCGACAGCTGTTCATCGATAAAAACCGCACTGTCTCCCGGATTGAGATGAAGAAGATATTTTCTCAATTTGTGAAGACGCTCATCGTCTGCCGATATCCAATTTGGCAAATTGTCTTTGGAGCGAGGGACCAATTGCAAGCTCAGAACCGAATCTGAAACAGTGATATACAATTCGTAAAAATCGCAACTGTCTCGTTTTTCCGGTTGATGATCAAAAGCCAGTAGTTTTAAGAAAAGTTGATCCCCGACCTGATCGTATCCCGGATATTTCTCACTACAGGAAACCATAGCAGTGCAGTACGCGATCCAGAAAAACTTCCTCATTGGATTTTGACAACTTCGATGTTGTAAATGATCGGTGAGTTGGAAGGAATTTCCTGCTGATCACCGGTCAGGCCATGGGCGAGGTGACTTGGTAAAATAAACAATCCGCTGTCACCTACACACATGTACTTTACCGCTTCGTGCAGCCCGGATTCAACATCGTCATGATCTACCGTGAATGATCGGGGCTCACCATCCGTAGAGGAATAACACACCTTTCCATCGAGTAGGGATACCTGATATTTCAACCATACCCGTTGTTCACTTTCAATACTATCGCATGGTTCGCTGTGTTTGGAATAAACCCGGAAACGCAACCCGGTACCGGACTTATCCAAGTCGAGATCCTGGGTGGAAATGTACTCATCTATTTCCGCATCTTCACGTTGGGCCGCGTAACGACTACTTTCCATCAACATTTCTTTCATATCCTGATTGCTCATTCCCTGAGTAGGATGCTGTCTTTTTTCACGACAGCTTCCTAAGCTCGCAATCAACCCAATTATGAGCAAAAGGCTATTTTGTAGCATGAAGTTTTTCTTTGTATTCGGGCAGCACTTTAATAAAGCGTTCTACTGTTTGTTTCAATGAATCTTTTGAAGATCCACCAGCAGCGTTACAATGTCCACCACCATTAAACCAGGTTGCGGACAATTCGTTCACTGGAAAATCGCCGATTGATCGAAAAGAAATTTTGACGAGATTATAGTCTTCCTTAAAAAATGCTGCCATCACCACTCCTTTAATGGAAAGCGCTTCATTTACCAGGCCTTCTGTATCGCCTGATTTGGCTTCAAACTTTTCAAGTTCATCACGGCTCATGGTAAGGTAAGCAACTTTATAATCCCTTAGTACTACTAGGTTATGAGCCAGAGCATGACCCCGCATCTTAAGCACATTTTCTGATTTATTATCGAATAAATTCTGGTGCACTTTGCCATTCTCAACGCCAATCTCCAGCAGATGTGCTGCAATTTGATGCGTTTTGGCAGTTGTTGAAGAATATCGAAACGAACCGGTATCGGTTACCAATCCAGTATATAAACAGGTAGCGGAATCG
>CAZJLZ010000409.1:0-2830 GCA_964546775.1 uncultured Cryomorphaceae bacterium
CTTGTATATTTTTACTTTTCCTTTATTGATGCAAAAAATGCCCATAGGTCGGGTACCTTCGTGGAAAAGTATCTGACCTTTTTTGTAAGTATTGGCTGATTTTTGCTCGTCGAGATGGGTTAATTTGTGTGCGCAAAGCCCTGAAAAAACCGAGCCTTTTCTGGCTTCGCATTCAGAACAATCCAATTCAAGCGTTTTTCTTTTCATGCACTGTGGAATGGTACTTCCTCCCTTAAAGTATTATTTAGGAGGCTGGGTAAGGCAAAGGTACACTATTATATCTGTTATAGCGTTCAGAGAAGCTGACCAATTGCTGAGAATGAAAAAGAAGTCTGTCTCAGTAGAAGCTATTCTTTGGTATCGATCATGGCTGCTTCAATATCTTCGGCAACACTGTCAACCCCCTCTTTAATTTCGATGACCGGCATTCCGGGTCGTTGCTCCCTGCTGAATTGCTTGAAAATAGCCTTTGATTCCAATTTCATATCATTGGCCAACAGGAGCGCATCGAAAGATTGTTTTTGAATTTTCTTCAAGGCGTCATCGTCAGATAAACATCCGGTAACATCGTATTTTTTGAGCTTGAGCGCTCGTTCCAATTGCTTAAGTTCACTGCTGTTACGGCCTATAACCAAAATTTTTAATTCCATAATTTATGCAGATTGAGGTCGACTAAGGTAACAATTGAATGAAAATCCCGAATTTTTTTCGATGTTAATTTTTGAGTTGGCATTTCCGACCGTTGAAAAGATGGTCAGATCAGGCGTACTTCTAAAATATTGTGAACAGGAATGGCAATTCCTTTTTTTAGAATTACGTGTTCTTCGCCCAACCCCCAAATGGTCGTGTAAACCATCTTTATGCCTGCGTCAGAATCAAAAACCAAACGTACTTTGTGTTTTTGGGAGTTGCCCAATATCAATGCGGATGAAAGCTGCCTTTTAACTTCCAATGGGTTTTGAACTTCTGGCTCTGTGTCTTTGAATGTAAGCCCAGAAATTTGTTCCTTTTCAATGAGATCTACCAGACTATTGGATATCATGACTCCCGGAATTTGAATTGAAATTTAAGAAATTTTCTTTACAAAGGATTGTTCAGAGCGGATAGAAAATTTGCACTCTGTTTCAATACATAGATCACAGAGCGTCTATGGAGTCCGGTTTTGAAAAATCTTTTGTTCGCATAAATTTTGAGTATTTTCATTGCCCAAATTTGGACAAATGCGATATCTGATCAATCTAATAATAAGCGGTGTTGGTGTATACCTTCTGGCTTATCTGTTGCCTGGCGTGCATGTTAACGATTATATCGATGCCCTTGTAGTGGCACTGGTGATTTCGGTTTTGAATATTTTTGTAAGACCGGTACTTATCTTTTTAACCATACCAGCTACTATCGTCACCTTAGGCTTATTTTTACTGGTGATCAACGCCGTTATCATTTGGTTGACCCACCTGATGCTCGATAATTTTCACGTGGATAATTTTTGGTGGGCCTTGCTTTTCAGCATTTTGTTGTCGGTGTTGAATTCTCTTTTCATGGGAAGTGAAAAGAAAGATAGATCGGAAAGAAGAATCGATTAAAAACAAAAAGCCCCCGGGGGACCAGGGGCTTCTTCGCATTTCATAGCGAAAAGTGCGTGTGGTTAAATCACCAACCAAAAACCACATACTCCCATCTTAACGGATATATTTTGAAAGTGTTACAAAAATATGTGAGAATTTTCAATTTGTAGCTTTCAGCTACAGAGAACGTTGGCCGCCCATGTCGCCATAAGCAGGTCGGGTTTGCTTTTAACAGTGTATCCCATTGATTGTAAATAGCCTTCGGCTGCGGGCAACAACTTGTGAGAAAAGAATTTTGGATCGCTGTTGTAGTCTAAGTCGATTTGAGCGACATCTATTCCTCCTTCCCGTAAATATCCGGCCAACTCAATACTGCGTTGCAGTTCATCCCAAAGTCGTGTCCATCGATCGGTAATTTTATTGATCTTTTCTTTTTGATAGAGTACATGAGCACCGTTGTTACTATACCGCAACACTACTGTGCTTACGTACACAGTATTTCTTTGATAGTTCTGACTATCCGTTCCAACATATACTTTTATATCATGATTCTCTCTGGTGAGATTTTGTACGTATGACAAGAGATCCACAACTTCATGAGAATGCATTGTTTTGAAAATACCTGCCATAGTCCCCGATTTTGGAATGCCTAACTTAATCATTATTCAGAGTATTGTGCTACGAGGAGTTCTACGATATCAACAAATTTATTGACGAAGCGCTGGCCAGGACAAATTCCATTGAAAATTTGGTTGAGAATACCATTTTACTTTTGAGAAGACATAGCTTTGCAATGTGCAGGTTTATCCCCAAAATACGCTCGAAAAATTAGAATTTCTGAATATCTGCGAACAAGTAGCGCGGTATTGTTCGGGCAAAGTTTCTCGTGATGCTGCTTTGACCATGCGACCGTCCGATGATTTCGAAGAAGTCATGGAATTATTGGAACGAACAAAGGCCTTTCACCAGATCAGGATTCACGGTTTGGCTTTTCCCGAGTTTCGCTATGTAGAAGCCGGAAAGGAATTGAGCATGCTCAAGATTGGAGGTGCAGTTCTTGAAGGAAAGCAGATCATCTTATTGCGCGATTTGAACATAATGGCGTCTGAACTTATAAAAGGTGTGCAACGATTGAATGAGTACCCGGCTTTGCAACAAATGGTGGCACACCTGCAACCCGATGAAACGGTAAAGCACGAAAGCCGGATCCATTGGATCGTCTATGTGCCGGGATTGATCTTCGTGATCCTGGCTTTCGCGGCTTA
>CAZJLZ010000410.1:0-2625 GCA_964546775.1 uncultured Cryomorphaceae bacterium
GGAATGATGCCGGGAATGGGCAAGATGATGAAAAATGTAGACGTTGACGACGACGCCTTCAAACCGCTTGAATCAATGGTGATGTCCATGACCGAGGGTGAACGCGAGAATCCGGATATCCTGAATACCAGTCGTCGCAAACGAATTGCTGCCGGAAGCGGCATGGACGTCGTGGAAGTCAACAAAATCATCAAACAGTTCGAAGAAACGCGGAAAATGATGCGCATGATGTCGAACAAAAAGAACATGGCCAAAATGATGAGCCAGATGAAAGGTATGAAAGGAATGCCCAACATTTAAAACACACTCAATCAATTAAAGAATGATGCTGCTCGACGGAAAGAAAACATCCTCTGAAATCAAAGAAGAAATAACCCTCGAAGTAGCTGAATTGAAATCGCGCGGTAAAAAGGTGCCTCACCTTGCCGCCGTACTTGTAGGAGACAATGGAGCAAGTCAAACCTATGTCAATGCGAAAGTAAAGGCCTGTGGTAAAGTTGGCTTCGAATCGTCATTGATCAAACTTCCGGATACGGTTTCGGAAGATGAATTGCTGGAGGAGATCGAAAAACTGAACAACAATCCGGAAGTAGATGGATTCATTGTTCAATTGCCATTGCCGAAGCATATCGATGAACAAAAGGTAATCAATGCCATTGACCCTGCTAAAGATGTTGATGGTTTTCACCCGGTAAATGTCGGGAAACTGGTGCTCGGCCTTCCTTCTTTCATTCCGGCAACGCCCAATGGAATTGTAGAATTGCTGGCCCGCAGCGGAGTGGAGACAACCGGAAAAAACTGCCTCGTGATCGGTCGCAGCAATATTGTGGGCAAACCCATGAGCATTTTAATGGCTCGAAAAGGCAATCCTGGCAACTGCACAGTTACGCTTGCTCACAGCCGAACCAAAGACCTCAAGGCCCATTGCCTCAATGCCGACATCATCATTGCAGCGCTCGGAATTCCAAAATTTCTGAAAGCCGATATGGTTAAAGATGGTGCTGTTGTGATCGATGTCGGAATTACACGAGTTGACGACGATACTAAAAAAAGCGGCTATCGTTTGCTGGGCGATGTCGATTTTGAAGAAGTCGCTCCAAAATGTAGCTTCATAACTCCTGTGCCCGGCGGAGTAGGCCCCATGACCATTGCTTCTTTGCTTCAGAATACCCTGAAAGCGGTTGCGGCGCAATAGTACCTTTTGAGTACATACATTCCCTAATTGGCGATACTCTTCCCCCGTAAGGTTTGTGAATACGAAGGCACGACCAAACATTGGCGCTTTGCACAATTCTTGTTGACTTCAGCGCGATCTCTTGTGAAACAGAATGAAACATTTCGGAATTATAAAATGGTGGTTGGTTGTAACCGTTGCCTTTTTTGGATGTACCGAAGTGACGGATATCATTGTTAAACCGTCAGCCAGGGAAGTCTACCAGCGTGAATTTGAAGAAGACCATTTTCGGTTTTCTGCCTGGGAAAGCGCTTACGAGGAAAGTCTGAAGGATAGTTTACTGATTGAAATACCATTTCAAATGGCAGGTTATTTCGTTACTGGAAATATGTCTGTGTATAGTTACAACGTTGCGCTTGAAGAAGGAGAAGTGTTTAATCTGGAGGTGGAAACCGATACGACCAATCCACGCGTATTCATTGATTTTTATGAGCTTAAAGATGAAGCAGAAGGGCATACAACATTTAAGAAGGGCAACGAACCTTTGGATAGACATTTTCGGTTCGAAGTAGGAAAATCAGCATTGTATAAAGTTATTGTTCAGCCTGAAATATCCGCTAATACTCCTTTTCTGATAACAGCCTATACCTCGCCGACACTTGGGTTTCCTGTCGCCGAAAGAGGAAACAAAGACATTCTCAGTTTCTGGGGTGCAGCCCGTGATGGCGGAGCAAGACGCCACGAAGGAATTGATATTTTTGCCCCGAGGGGAACACCAATCGTGGCTTCTGCTGATGGTCGTGTAACTTTTGTAGGTGAACGAGGACTCGGAGGGAAACAGGTATGGTTGCGCTCTGGTTTGCTCGATGGTTTCTCTTTGTATTATGCCCACCTGGATAGTATTTCCGTGTCCATTGCGCAGCGCGTAAAACGTGGAGACACCCTCGGTTTTATGGGCAATAGTGGAAACGCTCGTACAACCAGTCCGCATCTGCACTTTGGAATCTATAGGACTAGCGGCGCGGTCAATCCTCTGGCGTATGTATATCAATCCGAACGCCCAAAATCCAGTGACCCATTGAAGAACTGGAAAGAGATGCTCGTGGTTCAATCCGCGGTTGCAAATTTAAGACAAGCCGCTTCGCTCAACGGAGAGAAAATCGGGCAGGCGAGTAGGGGCGATAGTTTGTATGTTCTCGGAAAAGCAGATCCCTGGTGGCACGTTTCAACGTTTGACCAATTTGAAGCGTTTATTCATAATAGTACGGTTCGGTAGTTTCCTTTCGCTGTTGGCTTTTCCTGATTATCACGTAACGATGGCCACATTTATTTCCGACAATTCTATCTTCGTCACAAAATTTATTTTCTATGACCAAAGAAGAATTGATCCAACGGTTTAATCCAAACGATCCGGGAAGTACAGAAGCAGGAATTTTTGGCCTGCCTTTTTC
>CAZJLZ010000411.1:0-3552 GCA_964546775.1 uncultured Cryomorphaceae bacterium
GGCCGGATCAAATGGTTGAGACCCGTGTTTACCTGTGCAAATACGGTGGCGGTGGTTTGTTTCGTAGAATTCACGGCGCACAGAAAATAACCCGATTCGCTTACCAGAAACTTTCCTGGTTCAAACTCAAGTTGCAACTCGCGGCCGTAGGATTTGCAAAATTCCGCAAATTTCAAGGACATTTTCTCTCCGAGATCTTCAACATCGGTGCTGATATCATCTGGTTTATATGCCACTTTGAAGCCACTTCCGAAATCGATGTAGCGCAATTCATCAAAATCGGCTGCAACATTTAGTAAAAGATCCGCTCCCCGAAGAAATACATCAACATCAAGAATGTCGCTACCGGTGTGCATGTGCAACCCTTCTACATGAATTCCCAAACTCTTAACCAATCGTGACAGATGACGGGTTTGATGAATGCTGATGCCGAACTTCGAGTCGATATGACCTACCGAGATTTTGGAGTGACCACCAGCCACGATGTGCGGATTCAAACGGATACAAACCGGATAGGTGTTGCCGTACAGCACTCCGAATTGCTCGAGCAATTCCAGATTATCGATATTTATCCGCACCCCAATTTTTACAGCTTCGGAGATCTCAGCTATTGAAACACCATTGGGGGTAAAAATAATATCGTGTGGTTCAAAGCCAGCCCGGATTCCCAGATGAACCTCCTGAATGGAAACGGTATCAAGGCCGCTTCCGAGGTTTTTGAAAAAGCGCATAACATTTATATTGTTCAACGCTTTACAGGCATAATTGATCTTTAGATGTGACTTTTCAAATGCTTTTTCCAGACGTTTATATTGTGCTGACATTTTAGCCGTGTCATACACATACAGTGGCGCGCCAAATTCCCGGACGAGCTCTTGAGCGCTGAGCCCTCCAATCAGAAAATCATTTGAATCTGTCATCTTAATAATTTAAGCCCGCGAAATTATGACATCCTCATTTCCTGACAACAGTAAAATTCTGATTTCTCGACAATTCAATAGTTGAGGTGCGAGTACCTCAAAAAAAAGGCCGCACTCTCCAGTGCGGCCCAAAAACAACGATGCCCGATAATTTTAGAGTTCCTTATAAATCATCATCGGTAATGGGTGCGTTCCCAATATAAATTCCTTCTTTATAAATTTCGATTCTTTCGATGATCCCGTTCTTGTCGTACTTCTTCCACTTGCCGTTCCATAGTCGGCCATCGCGGAATTCACCCACCTGAGATACCTGGCGGTTTTTGTTGTACAAAGTATTGCGTCCATTGAATTTGAAAACGTCGAGATTCGGTTTGTCCTCTGTGTTTCGTACAGAATATTTTACTTCTGTAGGTTCTGCGCGTTTAACTTCCGGCTGAACAGCACTTTTTGCAGGATATTTTTTGATGCTCGATTTCTCGACAATACCATTGCGCAATTCTTTTTCTTCCATGAGATCGCCATTTGGATAATACCGTTTCATGACACCCTCTTCCACACCATTAACAACCTCTACTTCCATTTCAACATTTCCATTCTCAAAATAGTACAATTGCTTTCCTGTACGCAATCCTGTTTCAGTAAAGGTAAAATCCTGAGCAACGGCACCATTTGGATGAAACCGTTTGAACTTACCGGTATTTCTTTCTCTCACCCAATTTCCGTCTTCCTGCAATTTCCCGGTTGAGTAATAAAGTTTATAGGGCCCGAATGGACGATTGTTTTCATAATTGATCTCGCTTTTGAGATTGCCGTTGGTGTGGTACTTTTTCCAAAGCCCCTGGCGCTTATTCGCTACATAGCTGCCTTCTTCAATTTTTTGATCAGGCTTGTAATTGGTTGCATTTACCATATGACCTTTGATGATCCAATAGCCGGTTTTCAGACCATTTTCGTCATATTGGTTCACCTTTTCAACGCCATGTACCGACGCCTGAGCTGGTAAGGAATTGAATCCGAAAAAAATAGCACTGAGGAAAATCAAAGTGAACCGAATCATTGATTACTTTTTTAAAGGGTTTACGGAATTAACGGGGGAGATGTTACTGCTTCAATCCTTTTCTTAAATGTTGTAGCATATCGGCTGTCATCCGGTCCAAATCGTATTCAGGAGTCCATCCCCAATGTTCTCTGGCAGATGTATCATCAACAGACGCCGGCCAGTTCGAGGCGATATCGTTTCGGAAATCCGGCACGTAATCCATTTTAAACTCCGGGAGGTGGTGCTGTATGGCACTGGCAATATCGGCCGGGTTAAAACTCATCCCTGCGATATTGTACGACGACCGAAGTTTTACTTTCGCTGACGGGGCTTCCATTATTGCGAGCGTAGCGCGTATGGCATCCGGCATGTACATCATCGGTAAATTCAGATCTTTTTGAATAAAGCACGTGTAATGTGCTGACTTCAGAGCTTCGTGAAAGACGTGAACCGCGTAATCCGTCGTTCCTCCTCCGGGAGCTGCGTTGTGACTAATCAACCCAGGATATCTTAATGAACGTACGTCCACACTGTATTTTTTGTGATAGTATTCGCACCAGCTTTCACCCGCCACTTTACTGATACCGTATACCGTAGAAGGCTCCAGTACCGTATGTTGAGGCGTGTTGTTACGTGGACTTTTCGGACCGAAGACCGCTATAGAACTCGGCCAGAAAAGTTTTCCAAATTTTCCTTCACGCGCGAGTTCCAGACAATGGAACAGACTCTGCATATTCAAATCCCAGCCTTTCATAGGGTGTTGCTCTGCTGTCGCCGACAACATTGCCACAAGGTGATACACAACTTCAACGTCGTTGTCCATTATGATACTTTCCACAGCAGATTTGTCCATTGCATCAAGCATGAAATACGGACCATCAGAAATTTTTTCCGGACTTTTTTCTTTGATGTCGGTGGCAATTACCCGTTCATTTCCATGCTGTTCTCGCAGTGCCGTGACGAGGTCCGTGCCGATTTGTCCTCCGGCACCCAAAATGAGTATATTTTTCTTGCTCATGATTTTAAGGTTATCCTTTAATTCCTGCTGTCGTTTCCGAAAACCATCCGGATTTTTGACAGGGCAAAGCTATTAATTCTTTGTTTTGACGAGCTCCGCATCACCGTTTAATAAAGGGTTCTTACCTTTGAACTATACTCGATTGAATTAGCTGATTTTTATCATGTTTTGATTTTCACCAGAGGTTTAACTTCGCTAAGTATACATTAACGACTGACACCATGCCCTTTTATCACAAACTCGTAAAAATTCCGCACAAACGCCACACTATTTTCCGAAAGGAAAACGGCGAGCTACACTATGAACAACTATTCGGTACAATTGGTTTTGACGGGATGTCGTCTCTGCTCTATCACCTGCATCGGCCGACCATGATTAAAAAGGTACTCGACTCTGTAGACGTTCGACCAGAAATTGCAGTAGACCGCAATATGAAGTCCCGCAACCTGAAAGGATTTGACGTGCCTCCCAAAGATGACTACCTGGCGAGTCGCATACCTGTGCTGGTCAACAGTGAGATCAGTATACAACTTGCGGCACCCAAAAAATCGCTGACAGAATACTTCTATAAAAAT
>CAZJLZ010000412.1:0-4328 GCA_964546775.1 uncultured Cryomorphaceae bacterium
GATAAGGGATGATAAAGGTGCCGCCTCCATTTTGAACGGCTTGCACAGGGAACCTTAGAAAATTGCCCAAACCAACGGAGTTCCCCGCCATCGCCAGGATCAGGCCTATACGGCTTCCCCAGGCTTCCGTGTTTTTATTCATATATTTTATACCCGCTGAGCAAGCACATGAAAGTATTTAAAAATTCAATATCCCGATGAGTTCTAAAAAATTTTAATTGAGAATTGTGTGATCATTTTTTTAACGACCGAAACCGATGTTTAGGCAAGTAATAATCAGGTCAGATGAGAAAGCCGTCTTCAGGAATGCATCCAGACTTCCACCTGATCACCGATATGTGCAACCCCGGCCTTTTCAACCCATCCCACCAGTCCTCTGGTTTCAGTTGCAGCTTTTGTAAATGGAGCATCGATGTTTTTACCGAGGGCTACTTCCATAGCGCGATGCGGATGAATGCACGGTTTATTTTGCCCATAATTCACCAGTACCGGACCTTCTGATGCACCGTGAAAAATTTTTATGAGAGCCATCGAGGGTAAACCCGACCATCCTGGAATTCCGGAGACCAACAGGTTGGCACCCAACCACCCGGGGTTTATATCCTCAAGTTGCATCGAGCGTGCTATCATTGCCAGTTCTTCCATACTCAACGCCGACCACTGTCGGTTGTTCCGGATGAGTGTACCCTTCGGATATTGTTTTTTCTCGCGTCCACCGGACAATCGCGTAAAACCTGAGTGCCGGTCGCCCGGAATTCCATCCGGTAAAAATTCAAGTTGCTCACGGTATTCGGTGATGAATTCATCCGGATTGGGCGTGGTGTACAATCCTTCAATTTTTCCGGAAAATTTTAGGTGTAAAGACATGAACTACGATTGTGCCGCTTTTCGAATGGCCATTGCCTTCGTCATAATGGCTTCCAACCGATCCAATTGCAACATAGTATGAGGATCGCTTTGGGCGCTTGCCGGATTGGGATGTGTTTCGATGAAAAAGCCGTCGGCCCCGGTAGCAGCAGCCGAAAGTGCTATGGTTTCAATCATTTCCGGATCACCGCCTGTAATTCCTTCAGTAGTATTCGGTTTTTGAACGGAGTGGGTACAATCCATCACCACCGGAACACCATGCTTTTTAAGTCGTGCTATTGCAGTGGCGTCTACAATTAAATCGGTATAGCCAAAACTGAAACCGCGTTCACAAAGCCACACGTTATTGTTGCCGGTTGACTTTACCTTTTCCACCGCAAATTTCATGGATTCGGGTGAAACGAACTGTCCCTTTTTGACATTGATGCCTTTTCCGGTTTTACCCGCAGCTATCAACAATTCGGTTTGTCGGCATAAAAAAGCGGGAATCTGCAGATAATCTACATACGCTGCAGCGACCGCCGCATCCTGACTTTCATGAATGTCGGTGATGGTAGGAACGCCAATTTCCTGACCAACTTTATGAATGAATTCCAGCGCTTCCTGATCTCCGATTCCGGTAAAACTGTCGAGCCGTGATCGGTTGGCTTTCCGGTAACTTGCTTTGAAAACGTAGTCGATGTCCAGGCGGTCGCAAATGGATTTTACCGTTCTGGCAATGTCCAGCGCCTGATCGTAATTTTCCATCGCACACGGGCCTGAAAGCAGAAAAAATCGGTTGTTGTTTGGAATCATACAATTGGGTTAAGGCTCCACACTTCTCGCACGGTCTCCGAGGTATCCGCTGTGGTGTCGTTTGGAATATTCTTGTTTGGTAAATCCTATTTTCTCCATCAGCAAAACAACGAGGATATCACCGACTACCGTCATGACAGTGGTGGATGTTGTTGGTGTCAGACCAAGTGGACAAATTTCCTTCGGATGACCCGTATGGATGGAGTGATGCGCCAATTCTCCGAGGGGAGAAGTTTCCTGGCCGGTGAGTGCGATGATTTTAATATTCGGAATAAGATTTTGGGCAAGCGAAATCAGTTCGAGAATTTCGCGGGTTTTTCCGGAGTTCGAAATCAGAAACAAAACATCATTTGGTTGCAATACTCCGAGGTCTCCGTGCTGCGCCTCGCTAGGATGCATAAAAATGGCCGGTGTCCCGGTTGAGCTCAGCGTGGTTGCAATATTGTTTCCGATCTGGCCGGCTTTACCCATTCCTGAAACCACGACTTTGCCGTGTTTTTCGTGAACCTGCGTGTAAATTAATTCCAATACTCCCGCAATCGAACCATCCACCGGAATGTTTTGAATGGCCTGTACTTCTCGGGCAATCAGTTCGTGGATTTTATCTTTGATCATAAATTGTATGTTCGGGCTGCAAATTACGAAAGGCAGTGCATTTGAAGCAGGTTAAAATTATTTTAGTACACAAACCACAGTCACCACAACTTCATTGCCCACCATAAAAGTACCGGTGTCCGTGCCGACATTGAAATCCATCCGATCGATGGTCATTTCACCAATGAGTTCGCCTTCCACGGCTGTAAATGGCATGATGACTTCTTTGGTGACATTTTTAATCGTGACGTTGCCCACGACCACGTAGTTTCCTGAGGGCAGTTGGTCCACACTCAATGATTTAAACGCTATAGTAGGATAGGTTTCAACTTCGAAGAAATCCTCCGAAAGCAAATCTTCGTCTCGTTTCTCATTACCCGAGTCAAGGGTTCGGACGTCGGCACTTATATTAAATTCGGAAGAACTTAAATTTTCTTCGTCAAACTTTACTTTACCATTCCAACCTTTGATGGTACCGGAAACGGTATTGACCCACATATTGGAAACCCGGAATTCCACATATGATTTTTCGGCATTGAAACCCTGTCCAAATCCGGTAGAAGAAATAAAAGCATAAAACGAAAGCATTAAAATTAGTCTCATCCTACAGTGTTTTAACGTGAAGTTACAAATGCATTGTAAAACAAAAGAAAGCTTTCACGGAAAATCTTAGAGACTATGGATTTAATTTTAAAAAATTTCTAACCATCTTCTGACAGGTTTCATCGTCATAACCTGTACTTTTGACGATCAATTTGCTATTAACCATAACAAACCTGCAAATGCAAAACATTACACAAACCTTAGCCTTGTTTTTATGTACACTCTCTGGATTTTCCTTCGCACAGGAGGTGACCTTTACGAATATGAGTGCCCAGCTCGGAGGAATTGAAGGGTTTTCATACGAAGATTGCTCTGTAGATATGAACGGCGATTTCCTCGATGACGTTGTACGAGTTACCGGAACCGGTATTTACATCGACTATCAACAGCCAGGTGGAGGTTTTATTCAGACTTTCCACTCAATGCTTGTTCAGAATCCACCCAACTGGAGTATTTGTGCCGGAGACATCGATAAAAACGGATACAACGATCTGCTTTTCGGAAACGGATCACGGGTATCTTTTGTGTATGCCAATAACGATGGTACGGCGTATACCGAAGATCCTCATGAAGAATATATCTTTTCTCAGCGCAGCACTATGGCCGATATTGATAATGACGGACACCTCGATGCGTTTGTTTGCCACGATGTGGATCTGAGCCATCCATACCGGAATGATGGCACCGGTGTTCTGACCCTGGATTATTCGCTGATCGAAACCATAGATGCCGGTGGAAATTATGCAGCGGTATGGTGCGATTACGACAACGATGGCGACATCGATCTGCACATTGCCAAATGTCGCGGTGGAGCACCCTATGGCAATCCGCAACGGGTAAATGGATTGTACCGCAACAATGGTGACGGAACATTTACCGAAGTCGGTGCGGCGGCCAATATGGATGACAGCAATCAAAGTTGGACCACTGTATTCGAAGATTTTGACAACGACGGATGGTTCGATGCTTTTACGGTGAATCATGCTTCGGGTGATGTTCCCGGAGGTGCCCGCAATAAACTGATGCACAACAATGGCGACGGCACTTTTACCGATATAATCGATGATTCGGGGATAAATGTTACAGATCTTGGTGCCTGGAATTGCGACGCCGGAGACTTTAACAACGAGGGTTTTGTAGACATTCTTTCCGAACTCGACCAATCGCTTTATCTGAACAATGGTGATGGGACTTTTACCGGGACAGATATTCCTTTTACTTCCGGTGGATTCGGCGATTTGAATGGAGATGGCTTCCTGGATGCTATCCGTGGAAATACACTCTGGATCAACAACGGAAATGATAATAACTACATCATTTTTTCGCTTGAGGGAATTTTCAGCAATCACAATGGTATCGGATCCCGCATTGAAATATATGGCGATTGGGGAATACAGATTCGGGAAGTTCGGTCCGGTACTAGTTTCTCACCGATGAAATCATTGAATGCACATTTCGGGTTGGGTCAG
>CAZJLZ010000413.1:0-6088 GCA_964546775.1 uncultured Cryomorphaceae bacterium
GATTTGAGGATTTAATGGTAAATGGTAAATGATTAATGGTTAACTGTTAATGGTTAATTGTTAATGGGTGTACGTCCCTGAGATCGACTGACCGCGAGACTGTAGAAAAGCTAAATCCCATTAACCACTCACCATTAATCATTCACCACTAAAAACAGTTCTCCAATATCTTCGTAATCATCTCCGTCTTCGAAATTCCGTAAACCTCACATTGTTGCGGCAGAATGCTCACTTCAGACATTCCCGGCACAGTATTGATTTCTATGCAATACAAGCCCTTTGCGCTGAGAATAAAATCGATGCGCGCAAATCCGTCGCAGTCGAGATATTCAAATATTTGCTCCGACGTTCGGAGACATTTGTCAAAGGCGTCTTTCGGAATCCGCGCCGGAGTAATTTCTTCACGACTTGCTTCGCTGTATTTCGCATCGTAGTCAAAAAACTCATTGTAAGACACGATTTCGGTAATATGCAGCGCGGTTGCTTTGCCGTAGATCTTCAAAACGCCACACGTAATTTCGGTTCCGGTAACCAAAGCTTCAACCATGACGTGGCTGCTTTCCCCAAAAGCCTTTTCGATCGCGGGCAATAATTGACCAGCCTCATTTACCCTCGAAATGCCAAGACTGGAGCCAGCGTTTGTCGGTTTTACGAAACAGGGCAATCCGATTTGATCGATCAATTCATTTTCATTTACCTCACGCTGACTTTTCAGTAAAACCGATTCAGCTACCTGAAAACCACCGCTGCGCAACATTGTGACGGTTCTGAATTTATCAAAAGTCAATGCCATGTTCAGCACTTTTCCCGTGTTGTACGGCAGGTCGATCATCTCGAAATAACCCTGTAGCAATCCATCTTCACCCGGTCTTCCGTGTACGGCTATAAAGGCTGCATTAAAAGAACGTTTTTCGGTGTCTGTTTGAATCGAAAAGTCGTTCCGGTCCACCGGAAATTCCTTGTCGTTGATCTTCGCGGTCCAACCCTTTCGGTCGATGACAATCAATGTCGGGTCGTATTTATCGCGATCGATGTTGTTCATCACCATGGCTCCGCTTTTAAGCGAAATGGCTTTTTCACCGGTATAACCGCCGCATACAACGGCGATTCTTATTTTTTTTGGCATCGGATTTAAAATATCACCAAATGTAATCACGCTGACGGCACAGCTCTTTTACAACTCAGGAAATAATTCACAATAAATATTGTATATCCTTGTTTTAAGGATGCTGCACAACCGTTTGGCCTTTGGTCAAAGTAGTATATTTGCGGGCTACAGCACAGGGGAATCAATATGAAAACTTTTTTTGCATTTCTGATCAGCAGAGTATTCTGGATCAACCTACTCATCGCAGCATTTGTAGTACTTGCGATTGTTTTTGGTTCTCTGCATTATCTGAAAAGTTATAGCATGCACGGCGACACGATCGTAGTTCCGGATTTCAGCAATATTCCGATCGAAGACCTCGATAAAATGATCAGCAACCACGAGCTGCGTTACCTGATTGTCGATTCTGTGTACAGCGATGCACACAAGCGCGGAGTCGTGGTCAACCAAAACCCTGATCCAAAGTCAGAAGTCAAAAGAAACCGCAAAATTTATTTGACGGTAAATGCAACGTTACCCCCGATGGTTACCATGCGGGATATGGTAGGTTTGTCGAAACGACAAGCGATTTCCATGCTTCAGGCCATGGGTCTCGAATTGGATTCTCTCGTATACAAGCCGGATATTTGTCTGGACTGCGTTCTGGACCAGCGTTACAAATCCGAACACATCGCAGCGGGCACGAAGTTGGAAAAAGGCGAGAAAGTTACGCTGGTGTTGGGCAGTGGTGATCAGGGGCGTGTTATGATTCCAAATTTGACCGGGCTAAGTTATGCCGAAGCCACCGAAATCATCTATTTGAACTCTCTGGCCCCCGGAAGCGTTATTTTGTGTGAGGGCTGTGAAACATCTGAAGATTCATTGAAGGCCATTGTTTACCGACAGATACCGATGTTCAGTGGTGGTGGCCGATCTGTGATTCCAATGGGTTCACCAATTGATCTCTACCTCACCACCGATACCAATACTGTTGATTTTCAGAAACCGGACACCACTTTAATACCATAATACTATGAAATATTTCATCGCATTTGCACTCCTATTAACCTCTGCAAGCCTTTGGCCACAGGAAGGATCCGCTCCATTAATGCACGAAAGAATTCAGGAAAAGGAAATGAAACAAAGGGCAGAACGATTAAGAGATAATCCTGTTCAATCCCGGGCAAATGGTATGGAGCTCCCGTTTGTTGATGACTTTTCTACTGATAAGTTTCCGGGAAATACAGACGGCGAACCGGAACACTGGCTGGATGTATATGCTTTTCGGAACTACACGAATGCAATTGCTCCACCTTCTGTGGGAGTAGTAACATTTGATGGAGCTGATGAATATGGATACCCATACGACTTCAATGCTGGAAACGGTGCTGTTCTATGCGATTCCCTGACATCAGTGCCTATTAATCTTAATTTTCCGGCTTCCGACAGTGTCTATTTCAGTTTTTTTTACCAGGGTAAGGGACTTCGGGAGAAACCTGAAGCACAGGATTCCCTGACGCTCCAGTTTTATGCTCCAAACCTCGATCAGTGGTTTCATGTCTGGTCTATGCCGGGAACAGAAATGACAGAATTCGAAAAAGTCATCTTTCCGATCACCCAGGATAAGTATTTGATGGATGATTTCCAGTTCCGCTTTGTGAACTATGCAACACCTCTCGGAGCACTCGATCATTGGCACATCGATTACATACAACTCGACCGTAACCGGGTTTACAACGAAGTTCTTGATGATGTTGCTTTCCGATATCCTCCCAGAACCTTATTATCCGATTATTCCAGTATGCCATGGACCCATTTTATTCTGAACGCGGAGAATTATATGGCCAATCAGGTAAAACTTATTGCGTTCAATAACAACAATAGCAATCGAACCATATTTGACAGGACTACGACCATTTATTACGACGGGATTCTGCAGGATGAAAATATTAACACAAGCAATCCCCCGATTTTTCCGCAATCGGAGTTGGTGTTGACAGAACCGATTGATTCTGTTCCTTTTAATTTCGTCTTTGATGCCAGCTTAAATGATACTTGCGCAGTATTTGATATCACGTTTTCAAATGAAGTGACTCCCGACCTCATTACAACAAATAATGAAGTTCATTTAAAGCAGGAGTTTTACAGTTATTATTCATACGATGACGGAAGTCCGGAATCTACCTATTGGGCCGATCAGACCGGAAGCAGAGTGGCGTTGAGATATGTTAATATGAAAGCGGATTCATTGATAGGTCTGGCCATTTGGTTTGTTGCGCTCAACAACGAACCAGCCCAGGGGAACGATTCTTTTTTTCCGAACGTTTGGTCTGGCAGTGGAGCGGGCGGCCCTGGTAGTTTACTGGCTCAGGGAGAATGGTCGGCAGTGGATTATTTTCCGGACCAGGAACACGGCTGGCGCCTTTCCGAATTTATCGAGCCGGTTTACATTCCTTCGGGTACCTTTTATGTTGGTTTGACACAGACAACAGATGATAAACTGTATGTCGGCCTGGACAGAAACAGCGATTACAACGATGACAATTTGTTTTATTACAATACGACTTTCGGATACTGGACAGAAAGTTCAATTTCATATGGTACGCTCATGATTCGTCCGGTTTTTCAATCCACCAAACTGGGGCCTCTTTCAGTTGAGGATTCATCCCTGTCGAATGCTGGCATATACCCCAATCCCGTTCAGGATGAGCTGACCATACAACCGGGAACAGATACATTTCTTGGCGTAGCCGAAGTACTGGATCTGAGCGGAAAAATAATCCGGCAAATTCCATTGTATGGCAAGACGAAATGGTCAGCTGAAGATCTGGCTCCGGGAATGTACCTGATGCGGATTCAATCTTCCGTCAACAGCGATCAAAGGGTGCTTAAATTTGTGAAGCATTAAACATGAGCGAAGACGAGGATCAAATTGACGAACTCAGCGAAGAGCAGGAGCTTTATGAACATTACCGATTTGTAGCAGACAAGGGACAGGAACCGTTGCGCATCGACAAATTTCTGATGGACCGGGTTCCGAATACTTCCCGTAATAAAATCCAGACAGCGGCACACAACGGCAATATCCGCGTCAAAGATCAAACGGTAAAACCGAATTACAAGGTGAAACCCGGAGATGAGATTTCAATCGTGTTACCTTATCCGATTCGTGAAATCGAGCTGATACCCGAGGATATTCCACTTGACATCGTTTATGAAGACGAGCAGTTGGTAATCATCAATAAACCTGCGGGCCTCGTGGTACATCCGGGTTATGGAAATTATACCGGAACATTGGTCAATGCACTTATTTATCACTTCGATCACCTGCCCGAAGGCAATGGCGCATATGATTCGAGACCGGGATTGGTACATCGGTTGGACAAACTCACTACCGGTTTGATGGTCGTGGCCAAAACAGAACACGCTCAAACAAATCTTGCCCGTCAGTTTTTTGATCGCACCACGGACCGTAGATATACTGCCATTGTATGGGGTGAATTACCAGATGAAGGAACCATCGAGGGTCACATCGGCAGAAACCTGAAGAACAGAAAAGTCATGGACGTTTTTCCCGAAGGGGAGTATGGCAAACATGCAGTAACACACTACAAAACGTTGGAACGTTTGGGATATGTTTCACTTGTGGAATGTAAACTCGAAACTGGTCGGACGCATCAGATCCGTGTTCACTTTCAACACATCGGTCATCCGTTGTTCGGTGATTTCGAGTACGGCGGAGACAAGATTTTGAAGGGAACCACCTTTACGAAGTATAAACAGTTTGTCATGAACTGCTTCAAGATACTACCAAGACAGGCGCTTCATGCGCGCACATTGGGATTAATTCATCCCACCACCGGTAAATGGATGGAGTTCACGTCGGATTTACCCGAAGATATGCTGGAGCTGATAGAAAAGTGGCGTAATTATATTGCAAGCAGAAAGGAATAGAATTTATTCACCTACTGTTCCCCAATTTTCTTTTTCGGCATCACTCCATAGATGCGGGAAGAATTTGCGCTGCTGAAACTGAGGATGGAGGTATTTTTTCCACTCGCTGCCGCCGGTGGCCGCTTTAGTTTCGGTTTTGCTTTTGAGGTAATGTTTTGCGGTTTTAAGATGCACGTATGGCCATTCAACGTTGTACATCCGATCGAATTCTTTCAGATTGGCCTGCATTTCCAAAGAGGCATCCGTGCGACGTCGGCTCTTTTCTTCGAGTGTATTGCCCTGCACTTTTTTCGCGAGTAAAATTAAGCTGCCCAGATATTTGTCTTCAAAATTTCGAAGGGTGAGCGTTTTCTTACCGGTTTTGCGATTCATTCCGGCGTCTTTCCAGTAGATGTGCTCAAAATAATCTTCCACCGATGGGTTGGTTCCCAACCTTTTCTTTCCTTCGTCATTTACCAGATTTTCCAATGGAGTGCAGTAAATCTCGATGTAGCGGAACTGAACGCTCTGAAATCCGCTGGCAGGGGCGAGAGTGCTTCTGAAGGTGTTGTAATCGTCATAGTTCATTCCCGATTTCATAACATCAAAGGAGGTGATAAGCATTGAGGTGTACCGGTTCAACCGGTTAATTTTATCTGCCCAGATATCATCTCCGAGATCTTCTTTAACCAGTTGTTGAATCTCGTGCACCATCATTTTCAGCACCAGTTCCGTCACCTGGTGGTACATAATAAAGATTGACTCATCTTTAAATGCAGTTCTGGGCTTTTGCAACGAAAGCAGGGTGTCTACTTCAACGTAATCCCAGTAATTGATAGGTTTTGCGTGCAGCAATCCGCGCAGGTAGGTGTCGGGATTTTCGCCGAGTGCGCGGTATTTTTCTTCAATCTGATGAATGATTGGATTATCGGTCATAGAGGGTGAGATTTAAAAAGTGTAATTCCGAAAGACACAAGGCAGATTACTTTTATAATCTCCATTCCAACATACACAAAGTGGAGATTTGATTGTGGAACTTTGAGTTGCTGAATATGTAACTCTGCGCGG
>CAZJLZ010000414.1:0-5642 GCA_964546775.1 uncultured Cryomorphaceae bacterium
TCGATATCCGTCCACAAATAAAGCTGGTTCAGGAATCCTGCGAATGGTTCGGCGAGCAGGTTGTAAACCGGTTTCGAAGTTTCGAAGGTGATCTGAGCCGCCGACAAAAACAACACGAGGGACCCGATGAACACCCAGAATTCCCGTGACCACAGCTCCTCCTCCTGTTTCAATTTCGGGAAATAGCGACGATAGGCGAACAGAAGCATCACCACCGATACCAGCAGGAAAATCAGCATCATTGGAATGGCGAGATCGATGTCGATCAACACCACAACAAACAACAAGAGACTGATGATTCCGTACCATTTAGCTTCACGTTTGAGTGCCACACCAACCATCAACAACACAAAAAACAATAGGTAAGCAAGCAACTGGCCGGCCATGCCATCCGAAGTAAAAGAGTGCACCGAGGTATCGCCGAGCACTCCGCTCCGCGTGATAAACGTGGAATACAGACCAAAAATGAACGACAGGGAAATGAACAGGTAAGTAGAAAAAATCGACCTGCTTTTGTGTCGGTTGATCAGCATGAGGTGGGCCCCGCCGACGAGCAGTATCCACGGCACAAGCGATGCATTTTCAACCGGATCCCACGCCCAGAAGCCGCCGAAGCTGAGTGCTTCATACGCCCAGGCTCCACCCATCAGAATGCCGAGCCCCAGTATCCCAACTGCAAAATACGCCCATGGCAAACCGGGTTTGATCCACTCACGATACTGGCGCGTCCAGATTCCAGCAATGGCGTATGCAAACGGAACGAGTGTTGCGGAAAATCCTAGGAAAAGCGTAGGTGGGTGAATGGTCATCCAGTAGTTCTGCAACAATGGGTTCAATCCCCGGCCATCCTGAAACTGTGGAAAGCTGAGATAATTACTCATTTGCGTCCACGGCAGACCAATGTTCTCGGGCAATTCACGAATCAACACAAACGGACTGCTACCCATTTTGTAGTCGAGCACATAAATGCCGAACAACATGGAGCTAAGGAACACCTGAACGACAGCGAAAACCGCCATCACCGGTGATTCCCATACGCGGGCCGTAAAAATCAGAATATTTCCAAGCACCGCGTGCCAGAACAACCAGAGTAAAAAGCTTCCCTCCTGTCCTTCCCAGAAACAAGAGAAAATGTACTCCATCGGCATCGCAGTGTTGGAGTGCTTCCAGACGTAATCGTACTCGAAATACTGACCGATGAGCATCACAAAAAGCGAAGCGATGATTCCAAGTACAGACAAACTATGGATGCGGAAACTCCAGCGACCTACCGTGGCCCAACCGGATTGGCTTTTTTTGACATCCCACCAATAGGATACCGCGGCAAGCAGCGCAGAAACAAATGAAAGAATAACGAGGAAATGACCTATTCGGCCAATCCACCAATGCTCACCAACGTACTCCATTTAAAATTTTTATGAGGTTTCTATTTTGTTCTCCTCGTTGTATTTCGAGGGGCACTTCATAAGGATGTTGGTCGCATTAAAAGTCCCTTCTTCAACCCTGCCAATTAGCACCACGCTCTCGGATCGTTCGAAATCCTGTGGTTTGGCCTGCAATAAATTCACCTTTCGACGGGTTCCTTTGTCGTCGATCATAGTAAACACGGTGAGCTGCGGATTCAATTCAGGATTGTAGATAATATCTTCTGTACGGTCCAGGGTTCCCACCACGTGGTATTCCCGCCCCGGATTGTCATATGCCTCAGCAAAATCGGCATAGGTGCTCGTCTCGGTCAATGAACCGGCGATGGCCGATATGGCAACTGCGATGACAATTATGGCGATGATGTGTGATCGTTTCATGGTATAACTTATTTCAAATGGTTCTCATCGTGTGGAGCGTTTTCTTCCTCCATTTTTCGCAATCTTTTGTCCATCCAAACCAGGTAACCAAATATCCCAAGCAGAATGACGACGACCACCGCTACCACAACGTAAATCTTACCGCTGGAGTACATGGTTTCTTCCATCCACGAACCGGTAGCTTGTGCCGGCAACGTGAACAAGGCGAGAACTATGGCGATGAGCAATGGGGTTATTTTCATGATTCGTTGTGTTTCTGAAGTTGCGCCATTCTGTAGCGAACGGTATAAATCCAATAGCCGAGCAGGATCCAACCCACTACTGCAGGGTAAAAAACGCCGCGTAGCGTACTGTCGAGGTCATATTTGCTGAAGGCAGGGTTTCCTCCTTTGCCGGGATGTAGTGAATCTGTAAACCGCGGCAATACCAGCAACAAAACGACCAACATGGCAAATGCGAAAATATTATAAACGGCCGACACCCTTCCGCGCTTCTCAAGGTCGTCAATACTGTTTCTCAAAATCAGGTAGGCCACGTACATCAGGAATGTGACGGCTGCTCCGTTGAGTTGTGGGTCACTCACCCACCAAGCTCCCCAGGTAAATCGCGCCCAGATCGAACCGGATATCAACCCCAACACACTGAACAACAAACCCACGCGCACACTTTGTTCGGCTTTCAGATCGTGGTTGAGATTGCCGTTCCCGAGATAACGAACCCCCTGAACTACGGAGATGCCCATCAGAAAAAACATAGCAAACCACATCGGGACGTGAAACATTAGGTTTCGGATGGTTTCATACAGCACGCTGCGATTGGGAAAGCTAAAGGCTGCATATTCGGTGGTTGCAATCGGTATGGAACAAGGTGTTGCGCTGCCGCTCCCTGACTGGACTTCAAAACCACGTCCATAAAATGCCTCGGGGTAAAACATTGTTCCGTCGGTGTTGTTGTTAACCAAAAGGTGAAAGAAGTCATCGGAAAGTGGTCCTTCAAAATTGAATTCAGCGATCAACGAATTCCCGGTCAGCACTTCCACATTGGTTGCACAATACTCATGCGCACCGTTGGTTGCCCAAACACTGATGTTGTCAGAAAAATGTGTGTTGTACCCGGCGATTTCAATCGAATTAAATCCCGGTACTACGGTACTTTGAGAAACCTGCACTACTCCAGGTGACAGCGGGGTCATCAGACTCACAACGAGTACGTACAAGAGTAGGATCATACTCCCGATTTTCCACCACCAATACCTCATTCAACGCCTGATTTTAATCGCGCCAAAGGTAGGGAAATAAAATGTAAGCGAGGGCCACTACAATGGCGTTTATGAGTAGCAAAAACAGGGCATTCTTCCAGTTGTCCCACAACGAAATTCCGATGAGCGCATTGTGCGATAAACGGATCACCGACAACAACAGCGGAATCACTACCGGCATTCCCAAAATGGCCATAATTCCGAAGGCATTGTTGGTTTTTGATGCGATGGCAGCAATCAGCGTCAAGGCTGTTCCGATTCCCGCACTTCCCAACACCAGCGCTGCAATTAGCGAGGGCCAGTGACTTTGCTCCAGGATTTCTGATCCGATGAAAAGCGAGAAAAAAAACAGGCTGAGCAATCCGAGCGCGATCATCAGGAGAACATTGTACACCATTTTAGCCAGTATGACTCCCTGTGGTGAAACGAGTGTATACCAATACAAAGCGAGACCGGGCTTTTCGTATTGAAAGGATTTAGCGGTTGCGTTGAATGCCGTAAACAACAGGATGATCCAGAAAAGCGCGTTCCAGGTATTGGCGTCAATCACCTCGCGAAAACTGAGGTAGGCCACGAAGATCGTAGACAGAACGTACAACAACACTCCACCGAGGGCATGCTTCTGACGCATTTCCAGTTTAAAATCCTTGCGGATGAGATGAACAACTTCGGGGGGATTCATTGGTGGTAAAATTAACTTGTTCGGGGGAATTATGTAGACTGTATTGTTAATCCTATACTTCTTTTGAGAAGCGCCTACATTTCCCAATGCTCTCAGACATGGTGATATGAGCGGTTGTGCATGAAATTCTAACCTCTCGCTGTCGGTTCAGAAAGCAACGAAAATGTCAAATTCAAATTGGCTCGTCCGAACAAACCAGCCCTTTATCGACACTATATAATCTTTTAACTTGACAATACAGGCATTAATCGATAATTTTGGCGCTTTCAAATTTTAAAATGTCGGCTGGCCGACATTTATTTAAAACTTTCAACACTCAAATCTTAATGCTATGAAACGAAAATTTGACATGAAGAGAATTTCTCTCGCCACGGTTTGTGCCATTACGCTCCTTTTTCAAACTGCTTGTAAGAAGGAAAATCCGGAAATTGAAAATCCTATTGAAACCAACTCCGTTTTAACAAAAACGTATGACGCAGAAGTTGCTGTTCAATGGAACACCCTGTACCTGCATGTATCGCGTTATGCCCCTGGGTACCGGCCACCGGTTTCTGCACGCGCATTGGCGTATATTGGGCTTGCTGCGTACCAAACTGCTCAACCCGGAATGCCCGAGTACCGAAATATTGCGCAGAATTTTACTGGCCTGAATTTGCCCGTGCCTGATTATGGACAAACCTACCACTGGCCATTGGCTGTAAACGCTGCTTATGCGAACTCATTCCGGAATTTTTTTCCGCATGTCGACAATATGTATTTGCAGCAAATAGACGATCTCGAAGCAACTATTAATAATGATTTTGGGAACATTCCACAAGACGTAAAGAATAGGTCAATTGAATTCGGATCTGAAATAGCCAATGCAATCCACCAATGGTCGGCTACCGATAATATAGGGCACGTTGGGTATACAGAACCATACCCTACACAATATGTGCCTCCAACTTGTGAAGGTTGCTGGCAGCCCACCGGGCCAGACTTTACCATCGCATTACTGCCTTTCTGGGGACAAACAAGAACCTTTGCAGCACAACCCCAGGATTTTACAATTGATGCACCTTTGGCATACAGTCCAAACTCTGGTTCACCTATGCACATCGAAGCGATGGAGGTTTATGACATGTATCCGATATCAGACGAGAATGCATGGATTGCGGAATTCTGGAGCGATGATATTTTCGAGCTTACCTGCGAACCTGCCGGACGCTGGATATCTGTGGCAAACCAAGCGGTTAACCAGTTTGGCTCAAATCTGGAAACTGCTGTTGTGCTTTACGCCAAACTCGGAATGGCCTTGTGCGATGGAGGAATTATTACCTGGCACAACAAGTATGAGTACAATGTTTTGCGCCCCAGCGATTACATCCAGGAAATTATTGATCCGAATTGGGAGTCGCATTTATTGACCCTTCACAACTGTATCAACCCTCCTTTTCCCGCATACCCATCTGGCCACGCCACATTTGGAGCAGCAGCGGCGGGTGTGCTTAACGAAATTTATGGACCCGAAGTAAACTTCACGGATATGAGCCATGCCGACCGAAATGATTTTTTAGGGATGCCACGTACTTTTACCAGTTGGAACGATATGGCCTACGAAAATGCATGGAGCAGATTGCCCCTCGGAGTACATTTTTACATGGATGCAGAAGCCGGTTTGAATATTGGCTACCAGGCCGCAAACCGGGTAAACGATTTACCGTGGAAGTACTAATGTCTACCCACCATTATCCTGAGCACGCTCGAGTCTGAAATTAAGAGTGACTTGCTATTAACTTTTTCATTAAACTCTGGACAGAATTTGAAACGATTCACAATAAGGATTATTCCGTTGTGAAAACATTTAAAGCGGCCTTCGGGTCGCTTTTTTTGTTTAGCGCTGGTCAATATATCATTT
>CAZJLZ010000415.1:0-7802 GCA_964546775.1 uncultured Cryomorphaceae bacterium
TATGGGGTGGTACTGCCTACAATGACACTTGCGGAGATTGTGTGGGTGGTAATACCGGTGAAACCGCATGCGTTACCGACTGTTCAGGCGTACCCGGAGGATCGGCGTACCTCGATAATTGCAACGAATGTGTTGGCGGAACAACCGGAGAAACAGCTTGTGTTCAGGACTGCAATGGCGTATGGGGTGGTACTGCCTACAACGACAGTTGTGGTGATTGCGTCGGCGGCAGCACTGGACAAACCGCTTGTACAAATGACTGTGCAGGTGTAGCAGGAGGAACAGCATTTTTAGATAACTGCAACGAATGTGTTGGCGGAACAACCGGAGAAACAGCATGTACTCAAGACTGTAATGGTGAATTCGGTGGTACAGCCTTTACCGACAATTGTGATGATTGTGTTGGTGGAAACACAGGAAACTCACCCTGTAACCAGGACTGCAACGGAGTTTGGGGAGGTACTGCATACGACGACAGCTGTGGAGACTGCGTAGGCGGCAACACGGGACAAACCGCTTGTACGAATGACTGTGCAGGTGTAGCAGGAGGAACAGCATTTTTAGATAACTGCAACGAATGTGTTGGTGGAAACACAGGCAATACACCCTGTAACCAGGACTGCAACGGCGTATGGGGCGGAACTGCATACAACGACAACTGTGGTGACTGTGTCGGTGGAAATACCGGCGAAACCGCTTGTACGAATGACTGTGCAGGTGTAGCAGGAGGAACAGCATACTTTGACAACTGCAACGAATGCGTCGGCGGCACAACTGGTGAAACTGCCTGCACCCAGGACTGCAATGGCACATGGGGCGGAACTGCGTACACCGACAACTGCAACGACTGCGTTGGTGGAAACACCGGCAACACACCGTGTACTACCGATTGCGCAGGCGTACCTGGGGGGTCGGCATACTTTGACAACTGTGACAATTGTGTCGGTGGAACGACCGACGAAATTGCCTGTGTTGAAGACTGCAATGGTGTATGGGGTGGAAGCGCATACACCGATAATTGTGACAACTGCGTTGGTGGCAATACAGGTAATTTACCTTGTTCCAATGACTGTGCCGGAGTATCTGGCGGAAGCGCGTTTATCGATAATTGTGGTGAATGCGTCGGTGGATCAACGGGTGAAACTGCCTGTAACACAGATTGCGCAGGGGTTCCCGGGGGCTCGGCTTTTACTGACAATTGTGGAGATTGTGTTGGAGGAAATACTGGACTGGCTCCTTGTATTCAGGATTGTAACGGAGAGTGGGGAGGAAATGCCACAACTGATAACTGCGGAAACTGTGTAGGTGGAAATACGGGTGAAACTGCCTGTACCGTTGATTGTTCCGGAGTTTGGGGTGGTTCAGCATACCTCGACAACTGTGATGATTGTGTAGGCGGAAATACCGGCAACACCGCGTGTATTCAGGATTGCAATGGCGACTGGGGAGGAAATGCCACAACGGACAACTGTGGAAGCTGTGTCGGTGGGAATACCAATGAAACAGCTTGTGAGGAAGATTGCAATGGAATCTGGGGCGGAACAGCTTATACCGATGGGTGTGGTACCTGTGTAGGCGGAAACACCGGAATTGATCCGTGTGATGATGAAAACCCTTGTGAAGATTTCGAGTTGATTCTGGTTTCAACTTCCGGACCGACATGCCACGATGACAACGACGGTTCTATAAACGTAGCGGTGCAGGGCGGTTCCGGAAATATTACCTATATCTGGAGCAGCGGACAAAACGGCCCAATTGCAGGTTTATATAATCTCGGCGCCGGAAACTACACAGTAGTCGCAACCGACAATACCAACGGCTGCTCTGATTTCCTCAACATCACGATTGATGAAACGCCTGAGCTCGTAATCGAAAGTATTGAAGTAGTGAATCCGACATGTACAGGAATGAGCAATGGATCTCTTGTAGCTATTGTCAGCGGTGGTACAGGTGCGCTCATGTACAACTGGAATGATCCTGCCGGACAAAGTGGTCAGTTGGCAACAGATCTGGCTGCTGGTCAATACAACGTCAGCGTAATGGATCAGAACGGCTGCGTGGTCAATGGTTCTGCAACATTGGTGGAACCAGACGGATTGACGGTTAATATCACCACAACCAATGCCGGATGTGAAAATTTGGGAAGCGCAGTATTAAATATTGAAGGTGGAAGCGGAAACTATGTAATCAACTGGTCAGAACCAGGTTTCTTCAACCAACCGGTATACACCGGACTTGAGCCGGGCAGCTATATGGTGTGGGTAACCGATGAATTCGGCTGTATGGAGATACTGTCTTTCACAATCGATCTCGACTGTCCGCTGGGCTGGGGCACCGATGGTATGACAGATCCCCCAGACACAACATGGGATGATACCGGAGATCTCGTTCAGTTTGATCCTGTACCAACACCTGCTCCTGCTCTTTCAAGTCTGACGGTCTATCCGAATCCGAACAACGGTGAAAATATCAACATCGCACTCGAAAAATCAGTAGAGGTAGATACCATAGAGCTGGAGGTGATGGAACTCACCGGACGAAGAGTCTTCAAAAGAACAATTACTTCTCTGGGAGATCTCCCAACCTACAACGGGTTGATTGATTTTGGAAAAAAATTACCCTTCGGAATTTACCTACTGCACGTACGGTCCGGACATGAATTTATAGTGCACAAGATCGTAGTGAAATAAGGCAAGTTCATACGTTCAACCAAAGCCCGTCATTTGTAGTAGAATGACGGGCTTTTTTTATGCTTCAAAAATTTTTATTATTAATTCTCCGGAATCAATCCCTGATGTTTCACACCGGTAAACAAACTATTTATTGCCGTTTCGAAAAGCTACAAACGGTTTACTCCATTCCTTCCCCTCCGCCGTCAAAACCTTCTCCGCCCCCACCTTCCGATCTGCGGGATTTCTGCTGGTTCAGCCGGTAAGTAAAAGACACCACAACCTGCCGAGTTCTCCACTGAAAGTCAGATTCCTGGTAAAAATATTCGCCCTCAGTAATGCCCCGGTAGCGACGTGTGTTGAATACGTCTCTTACATTCAGAGCAATCGTCCCATTGCCTTTCAGAATGTCCCTTGAAGCAGAAACGTCCACGCTGAAAATAGATTTTCTCCTTCCCTGCGGGGTAATCTGAGGAGCGCGGTAACGGCCTGAAACCTGAATATCGGTTTTGTTGTCAATCGCAAATTTTGTGGTGGCACGGGCATTCCATGTATAGGTATCGGCGTTGAGCGACTCGCCGCCAAACTCACCGGTGGTAACAGCCCGATAAAAATTGAAATCACTGGTAATGCTCCACCACCTGTATGGGCTGTAAGAAATGTTCAACTCCAATCCGTACGCATCCTGAACCGATAAATTAACCGGCATCATAGTCGTGACCCCTTCATCGTTTACGATAGAAATCCGTTCAATGACGCCGGTTCTGTGACGGTAATAAATGCTTGTCAGAAAGGATCCCCTTTCTCCGAATCGCAAAAATCCCGCTTCGTATGAGTCGGTGTATTCAGGATCGAGATCGGGATTTCCACGGTAAAAATTCCGGTTGTCGCTGAAGTTCGAGAAAGGCAGCAATGAACGGAAACGAGGTCGGCTGAGCCGGCGGCTATACGTCAATTGGAGCGAGTTCAAGTCATCGAGCTTATATCCCATGTGGATGCTGGGAAAGAAGTTAATGTAATCGCGATCGTTTGAATAATCGGTTTTAACCAATTCGGTGCCGATATCCGAATATTCAGCGCGTACACCCGCCTGATAGGAGAATTTCCCGAGTTGATTCCCATACATTATATATCCCGCGTATATTGCCTCGGTATATTCAAAATCATTGTCCAGCGAATCGACTATTGCCCAGTCTGTTCCTTCTTCGCGCATCCTCACCTGATAATTATTCTGGATGAGCCGGTGCGTTATGCGCGTGCCTATTTCAAACTGTCCTTCTTCTCCTACAGGACGAATATAGTCGGATTGGAAAAGAAAATTTTGCTCGTGTTCACCGTTGGTCGTCTCCTGATACAGCGGAATGGCACCAGCAACATCACTTGTTTCGGTTAGTTCGGCTTCCTCGGTGTCTTCTTCTCTGTAAAAGTTGACCGTCGTTTCCCATTTATGATCCTGTCCCGGAAATTTTTTTACATGAGTCATTGATCCTTCTACCGTGTGTTCCGTTTCAATTTCATCCTCGTCCCGCACAGTTTCTTCGATTTGCTCTCCGGTCAGATTAAAGTCACGGTATCGATTCTCAATTTTATTATTTCCGCTGCCATTTTGGTACAACCCAGATACGGTCAGCGTATTTGTTTTATCAAGGAAAATATCGGCTCCTGCGCGAAAGTTGTGCGATAAGCCCCCACGCACATGTTCCCGTAGACGTTCGAATGAATAGGATGTGTCTGGCGATGCATAATCCTGGCGTGTAGTTCCACCTCCGGGATTCATACGGTACCCGAATCCATATTGCGCAAACCAATTGATCTTTTCACGGCGGAAATTCAGGTTGAAGGATGCGCCCAGATTCTCCGGGTAACCCGCGTTGGCCGTAAACGTACCATTCAGACCTTTCCGTTCTTCCTTTTTAAGAATGATATTGATGATCCCGACTTCTCCTTCGGCCTGGTATCGAGCGGACGGATTCGTAATAACCTCAATGCGATCGATCATATCAGATGGAATCTGCCTCAATGCATTGGCTGGATCCATACCGATCAGACCTGATGGTTTACCGTTGATCAATATTTCGACGTTCCCGCTTCCGCGAAGGCTCACATTTCCGTCTACATCGACATTCACCGATGGCAAATTGTCGAGCGTTTCGGCAGCATTGCTTCCCGTGTTGGTTAAGTCCTGCCCAACTGTAAAGACCCGTTTATCCAGTTTCAGTTCCATTTGAGTGCGCTCGGCTACAACTTCGGCTTCCTGCAACATCGTTGCGGCATCAGACAATGTGATGGTACCCAAATCCAGGTTTCCCGATGTCAGTACAACGTTTGGTATAATCTGCTCCCGATAGGACAGGAATTTGACCTGCACGTAGTAATTTCCCGGATCTGCTTCAACTTCGAAAGTTCCGTTCTCAGATGTAGTTGTACCACCGGTTAAAACAGAATCAGCTGAGGTGTAAAGCGCTACGGTAGCATAAGGAATGACTGCGCCGTGTTCTTCAACTACTTTTCCGGTGACGGATACCTGGCTTCTAACGGATTGGGCAAAGCCAGTAATCTGTCCAAGAAGAACGATAAAAAAAATACCCAGGAAAAACGATGATCTAATGGTAAAATATTGATTCACAAATTATTTTTTATACACATTAAAGCTTCCGAACGATCGTTCGGAAATCCTCAGTACAAAGAAACCAAAGAAGAAATGATCCGTGGCAACTGTCAGAGTTTAATCTCGATAACGGCGTAAATTTTATGAATTTTTACCATCTCCGGAACCTCACAACAGCGACGTCTTGCAAATTTCATTCAAATTTGCTGTGCTTCCCTGAAAGAATAGTTGAAAACAGGTCGGGATCATTGAGAATAAGAGATGCCGTTAAAATGGCAGTTGTGGTTACTCCCTTAATCCCATGCAAATGAACGTGCTGGCCGGTAAAAAAGAGATTCTCCACTTTGGATCTTGGTGAAACAAAGGCATTGTGCGGTTGATGAAAATCTTTGACTTTGCCATACGGCGCTCCTTTTACTACGCCCAGATAATCCCGGTATGTAAGCGGTGTGGATGTATAATAGCTTTCAACCGAATTGCGGAATCCGGGAAATCTATGCTCAATATCATCAATGAGCCGTTCGGCTTTTTGTTTCTTAAACGTTTCATATGCTTCTCCGCGATTTTGGGGCCGGGCAGTGGTATTTCTCGTATCAACCCATGGTTTCATCTCTTCAAAATCCATATACGCCAGTACCGTTGCCGTAGCCATAAATTCACCATCACCGGATGAAACCGCTGGATAGAACAGCCAGCTTTTCGGCCAATCATCAGCGTCATATTTTGTTGCATCCCACACACCGCTTTGGTTGTAGTGGTAAAAATTGTTGCGGTAGTAAGGAAATGCTCCGGATTTAAACCGCACATAGAGTCCGAAAAAAGAAGTGGTAGGTTCCTGATTGCTCAGCCTGCTTGTGTATGTTTTCCGCAACTCCACACCCTTCAGCATTTTCAAAACTTTTTCGGGAGGAATATTGGCAATAAACTTTCGGCCGGAATACACTTCTCCTTCGGACGTAACAATGTTGCGGATCTTACCATTCTCAGCATTTATTTCCACAATCTCCCGGCGGCGCAGCAATACACCACCCATTGCCCGAATAGAACTGGCGAGCTGTTTCGCGATCTGCGCACCACCATCCACACAACGCCATGCACTGTGCAAATAGCTGTTGATGATTAACGCGTGTTGATGCAACGGAGTTTTATCGCCTACACCAGCATATGTGGGAATATTTCCGGCCAGGACGTCTCGCAGCTTTTCATTTGCGGTGAGCGAGTCGATAAAATCTTTCGCTCCGGTACGCATGGCTGCGGTGTTCATCGAATCGATGTCCAGGTTCCGGAAGCCATCAGAGTAAAAATCTTCACTGATGGAGCGGAGCGTTCGTGCATATTTTTCAATGGCGGTTTCTTCGTCGGGAAACAATCGGGTCAGTCGTTGAACAAAATTTATATGACCTTGGGCCCATGGGTATTTGGTTGGGTCGCCGCGAAAAGATATCACATCAAAACCATCCTGATCGAGTTGCTCCAGATTCAGGCGATCCATCAACCCGAAATAGCTGAAAATGCGATTCAGGTTTTCACCCTCCCCGAGTTCGCCGATGTAATGAACCCCGGTATCAAAGACGGATTTTTCACGCGAAAAGATTTGCAGACATCCCCCGAATTGGACGTTCTGTTCTAGCACACATACAGAATGACCCCGTTCGGCGAGCAAATAGGCGCACAACAAGCCACCCAAACCGGAGCCGATAATGACAAAATCATATATTCTGTGGTCATATTTGTTCATCCCGCTTTCTGATCAGGTACAGAACATTTGATGTGAATTTTCCAATGTCCATGATTTCTACTTCGGCACCGGCCTGATGTACAGTAGAGGTTATAAATTCACGTCCCACAAAAGTAAGCGCATTGGGATTGGTTTTATTGAACCCGAAAATCCGCGTAGAGAAAAACTCTGTCAACCACGTTCCGCGTTGTCGATCGAGCATCTCTGCATCGGCATCACGAACCATCAATATTCCACCGGAGGAAAGATTCCTCAGGCATTTCAACAGTAATTCATGCTGCATTTCCTTCGGAAGGTAGTGCAACACATCCATGATTATATAGGCATCTGCTACGGGTAAATCTTTTTCCATAACATTTCCCGTCTCAAAATGCATATTCGACGCATGGGTGGGTGTGTTTTGTGCGACTGCAATTTTATCGGCATCGTGATCAAAACCTATCACCGTCCGTTCGCGGGAAGTCCAGGCGAGGATGTGCGCGAAATAACCATAACCACACCCGATATCCACAATGGTTCCGGACTTCGGTATCAATTTCTCATACAAAGTATAATTGTTTTCCAACCGCGTTTTAATGCGCGTGTACCACTCCAGCACCGGGCCTTTCATCACGTAGTTTCGAATTAACTTATCACGTAAGTAAGACGGATTTTCGAATTCGCAGCGAAGAATATCAAACTGCGATTTGTACCATCGCGCTATTTTCTTCGTCCGTTCCTGATAGGTGTTCCCGAACGAACGGTCGCTGTATTTCACTCTGGGTAGAATCACCCGATGGACAAAGCC
>CAZJLZ010000416.1:0-2866 GCA_964546775.1 uncultured Cryomorphaceae bacterium
ATAAAGAATTTGCGATTGGAAGCTTCGAAAAAGGAAATCGAGCTGAATAATTTGAAGGCTCAGTTGAATCCCCACTTTATGTTCAATGCAATGAACAGTATCCGGGCATTGATTGATGAAAATCCCGAACTTGCCAAACGATCCGTTACGCAACTTTCCATGATTCTGAGAAATACGCTGATCGTGGGAAAACACCAGTTTATAACACTCGAAGAAGAACTACGTGTAGTTCAGAATTACCTGGAACTCGAAGGTATCCGATACGAAGAAAGACTGAAGGTAGACTATCAAATTGATTCAGCCGTGCTGAGAGAACCGATACCACCGTTAATGTTACAGACGTTGGCGGAAAACGCCATCAAGCATGGAATCGCGAAGCTGGTGAAAGGAGGGAGTATTACTATCATTGCCCGACCGGATGGCGATGGCTATTTGGTAGAAGTCCGGAATTCCGGACGATTCAACGGTAAGGAAAAAAGCTTAACCGGAATCGGGTTGTCCAATACATTAAAGCGGCTCGAGTTGCTTTATAAGGGTTCCGCACGATTTGAGATTTATAAAGAACGATCGGAAGTGATTGCCAGAGTGCATTTTCCAAAACAAACCATACAATGAGAACACTTTTAATTGATGACGAACGGCTGGCCAGAAAAGAACTGAAAAATTTACTTGCTGATTTCGAGCAGGTAGAGATCATCGGGGAGTGTCAAAATGCCGATGAAGCCAAAGAAATGATCGAATCATTGAATCCCGATCTTATTTTTCTGGATATTCAGATGCCCGGAAAATCGGGTTTTGATTTACTAGAGGAGCTCGAGTATGTACCGAAGATAATCTTTGTGACGGCATATGACGAATATGCCATTAAAGCTTTTGAAGTCAATGCCTTTGATTATTTACTCAAACCTGTGGAACCACAACGGCTCGAATCTTCACTCGAAAGAATAGAAAAAGAACTGGAAGAAGAAGAAACTACAGTACGACCAGTTGATACAAACAGAAAAATTCTCAGCCAGAGTGATCAGATTTTTTTAAAGGATGGTGAGCGTTGTTGGCTGGTAAAACTTGCAGATGTACGATTATTTGAGTCAGAAGGAAACTATGTAAGAGTATATTTTAATCAATCCAAACCGTTGGTTTTGAAGTCGCTCAACAATCTTGAGGATCGATTGAACCCGGTCGAGTTTTTTCGTGTGAACCGGAAGTACATCGTTAATCTTAAATGGATAGATCGGATTGAACCGTGGTTTAATGGTGGCTTACAAGTTACTCTGAGCAGCGGAGAAAAAGTTGAGGTCTCACGTCGCCAGACCGCGCGGTTCAAGGACTTCATGAGTTTATAACATCCATTTGTTAATGAATCTTAAATTGTTTAGCCCGTTAATCCGAGAATAGTCTTTATTAGTCCCTGTTTGGTCTTAGTTAGCCGAAAAGAGCTTTTGGTGTAGAACTATATTTCTGACCTTCACGTAAAATTTGAGACAAACCAAGCTCGATTATGGAAATCCTTTACCGAGAACCGACAAACGTTACCCCTTTCATTTCTTTCAACCCAACCAACGGTGAATTTGTGATTAAGGGAAGAAGTATACCGGAAAACGCTGAAATGTTTTATTCGTCTGTTCTGGGGTGGTTGGATTGTCTCTGCGAAGATCCACCTGTTAAAATCGTTTTGAGTCTTCAACTGGAGTTTTTGAATATTGCTTCTTCCAAGCGATTGCTTTTTATCCTTTACAGGATGATTGAAGCCCAGGAGAAAGGTTGCCGGGTTATGGTAAAATGGTGCTACGATGAGCGCGATCAGGATATGCTGGAGGTAGGAGAGGATTATGCCCAAATGGTATCCGAAGTGCCTTTCGAATTTGTAGCTTTCGATTCCAAAAGTTTGATCGCCAATCTTAAAGTCGGATAATATCCTTCCCCGTCCAAGTCCGTATTTTCCACTACTTTTGCCGGAAATTAAATTCCGGCCATGCTCAATAAAATCAATTTAGCCTTGAATATAGTCCTGCTTATTGCGGTGACTTTTCTTTTTTTCCGTTCAGATGTTTTTGTGACCGACTCCAGCACTGAAGATTCTTCATCAGATACTGAATCAGATTCTTCCCTTGTAGAAACTGTACCGCCAATCGGTTCAAATGCACGCATAGTTTATGTGGATGCCGCTGTTCTGAATGAAGAATATCAATTCATTTCGGAGAAATACGAAGAACTCGAAAAAGAACAAATGCGCATCGAAAGTCAGATTGAGCGCAAAATGCGTGCTGCTGAATCGAGATACCTCGAATTGGAAGCACAAGCTGCAACGATGACGCCATCTATGCTTCAGGACGCTCAGGTTGAACTTCAAAATTTGCAGGAGGATATTACACGGTTTCAGGAGCAAGCTGCCAATGACTTTCGGAAAAAGGAAGCCGCTACACAAGAGCAGTTTTTTGGAAACATCAGTTCCTTTCTTACCAAATTCAACGATGATGGCCGCTACGATTATGTGTTGACCTATCAGATTGGTGGTCAAATTTTATTGGCCAATGATTCCCTCGATATTACCGACGAAGTTATACGGGGATTGAACGAAGAGTATCAAGCCGGGAAACAACCTATTGCCGAGTAATTATGGTAATTGCAGATCAAAAGAAAAGGGAAAACATCGCGGAGTACGTGCTGTATATGTGGCAGCTCGAAGACCTGATGCGTTCTATTGATCTGAATGCCGAGAATGTTGGCGCCATTGCATCACAGTTTTCTGAGTACGACGAGTCTGTAGTTGAGGCTGCCGCCAAATGGTACAAGGATCTCATCCGGAAAATGAAGGCGCAGAAAATTCAGAAAACCGGACACCTGATGGAAGTTCAGGACGTGGTAA
>CAZJLZ010000417.1:0-3735 GCA_964546775.1 uncultured Cryomorphaceae bacterium
TATCAATGGCGTTCGTGGCCCGGACCGAATGGAGAAAGCGTGGACCAGATCAAAAATCTCATCCACGGGTTGCGCAACAATCCCGACAGTCGACGGCACATAGTATCTGCATGGAATCCGGCGCTCGTAGATGAAATGGCATTGCCGCCTTGTCACTGCCTGTTTCAGTTTTATGTTGCTGAAGGAAAACTCTCGTGTCAATTGTACCAACGCAGCGCGGATACTTTTCTCGGAGTTCCGTTCAACATCGCGTCATATGCGCTACTGACTTTTATGGTTGCCCAGGTTTGTGATTTGCAACCCGGCGAGTTCGTGCACACTTTTGGCGATGTACACCTCTATAAAAATCATCTCGAACAGGCGCGCCAGCAGTTGGAGAGAACCCCACGGGCACTGCCTCAGTTGAAGATCAACCCGGAAGTGAAGGATATTTTCGGATTCAAATTCGAAGATTTTGAATTGTTGAACTACGATCCGCTGCCGCACATAAAGGCCGAAGTTTCTGTATAATGAAGATTTCCATCATTGCGGCCATTGCCCGCAATCGTGCTATTGGTAAGGACAACCGCCTGTTGTGGCATTTGCCGGCGGATATGAAGTTTTTTAAGAACACTACCCTCGGTCATCCGATTATTACGGGACGGAAAAACTACGAATCCATTCCTGATATCTACCGGCCATTGCCCGGAAGACAGAATATCGTATTGACGCATCAGGACGATTATCTTGCTCCCGGAGCAATCGTGGTGAATGATTTGGAAGATGCAATCGGCACTGCAATTGAAGCGGCTGAAAAGGAAGGTAGGCAAGAAGTTTTCATCATTGGAGGTGGTGCGATTTATCGCGAATCACTCGACAAGGAATTGGTGGATCGGATGTATCTAACGTTGGTCGACGACAAACCCAATGCCGATACTTTTTTCCCCGAATGGAATGAAAATGATTGGGAAATGCGATTATTAGTCCATCAGGAAATTGACGAAAAGCACGATTACGCCTTTGATATTTATGTTTTTGACCGGAGGCAAAAGTTGGGAATTAGGAATTTAAAATAGCGTTGACCACAGGATGGTGGTTGACTATCCGAAATTAAATTTGCTATTTTGCCACATCTTCAACAATTGAAAATATAAATTTCCGTTTGATGGAGACCAATAATTTAAAACCGAAACCATGAAAATCCAACACCTGATTCCGTTTTTTCTTGTGCTCGTTGTTCTCGCCTCCTGTAAGAAAGAGGAAGAACCGAAAGATCCCGACTTAAACCCGGCCAAGGATATGGCACTGACTTTCGGTGCCTATTCCGATGCTTTTTCCCAGGTAGACCGTGTGGGAAAGAGCGAACCCGGTTTGCGCGACAATTACGGCTTACCAGCCTGTGCTACTGTTATTTTTCAAGACACTTTGCAATTTCCGTACACAATCATCATTGATTACGGTGAAGACAATTGCCCCGATGATTGGGGAGTCAACCGCCGCGGAAAAATTGTGTTTCAGATTACAGGCCCATACCAGGACCTGGGAACAGAAATCAGCACCAATCTTGAAGAATATCACGTAATGGATCATCATCTGCAAGGATCACGAGTAGTTACAAACGAAGGTGAGAACAGCGACGGCAATATGTGGTTCTCAGTAGTAGAAGCGGATGTAACATTAACGGCTCCGGATGGCTCCTGGACTTCGTATTGGGAATCTACACGCGTGCGGGAGTGGTCGAATGGAGAGGCTACCTGGTGGAACTGGTTTGACGACATCTACGAAATTACCGGAACTGCAGAGGGTATTAGCCGTACCGGGGTTCCTTACACCGTGAATATTTCCAATCCCTTGGTTGTTAAAATTGGTTGCCCATGGATTGTTGAAGGCAATATTAGTTTGGTTCCTGAAGGTAGTTCAGTATTCAGCATTGACTATGGCAGTGGAAATTGTGACGATGATGCCGTAGTAACTTATGAAGGTGAAGACTACTACATCAATATGTAGCATTAAAAATTTCAATCACCGGGGATTCTCTTTCCCCGGTGATTTTTGAAAACATTTTTTTAGATGTATTAAAAAGGCTTGGTTTTTGTTGCATATTTAGTGCCCGTCACATGATGTGCTGAATGACCACTAATCTTTTGTTGAACCACATGCACCAACCACATGGAAAAGAAAATTCTCATCGCCCTTATAGTTATTGCTGCCACGAGTTTACTGTGGGTTTTTCATTTTATGGGAAGAGACAGTGGTGATCATAATTTTATGACGCATACTGATCTGGAGATGAATGAAAAACCCTGTCAGAAAGACACCCCGAGTACCGAGATAATGACATTATTGAAACCTGGCTTTGCCGTACATCAAAATACACACACCAGCTATGTGTTACGGTCAGAACGATCCGCAACTGAATTGGTGGAAAGAGTACGTCTAACAATTGAACAACCCACGAGTCCGCGGCCGGCAGTTACAGAATGCGAACAAAAAAGAATTGACCAATTTCGTCATTCAGAAGAGCCACATTTTTGTATAGAAACTCTGCAGATTAATCCGAGCAAATTATGGCCAGCAGAATATGAATTTCATTATCAGCGCTGGCGGGGCAACTGGTCCGATCTGGAAGTGTCAAATATTGAAAGCGTCCCACGCGAAAATATGGATTCTCAAAATCCTGATTGGGGAACGTATTCCCCAAATGTTAAATCGCCACCCAGTATTTAATTCTGTTTTAAATAATCATCTTAATTTCGGGCTGATTTAAACAATACCATTCTGGTAAAACAGTTCTGATAGGATGACTAAATTTTTGTGCGGCCTTTTTCTGGCGTTTCCTTTTATAGTATATTCTCAATATGGCCGGCAATGGTCTTCTTCCGAGATCCGGCACGAAATCAAAAAACTCAATACGCTGGGGAAAGTGCTGTACATCGCAGCTCATCCCGACGATGAAAATACCCGACTCATTACTCACCTTGCCAATCAAAAGCGGGTGGAGGTTGCCTACCTATCGCTAACCCGCGGGGATGGTGGTCAAAACCTGATCGGTACTGAAATCGGTTCAGAACTTGGACTGATTCGAACTCAGGAGTTGCTCGCAGCACGGAGACTCGACGGAGGAAAGCAGTTTTTCACCAGAGCGGTAGATTTTGGTTATTCAAAAAATCCTGAGGAAACGTTCGAATTCTGGGATCGCGATGTCATCCTGGAAGATGTAGTTTGGGTCATCAGGAAATTTCAACCCGATGTCATTATCAACAGATTCGCCCATGAAGAATACCGGGGTCATGGCCATCATACAGCCAGTGCTCTCTTGTCCCTCGAAGCCTTCGATCTCGCAGCGGATCCCAAAGCTTTTCCAAATCAACTTGAATACGTAGAGCCTTGGCAGCCAAAACAACTGTGGCACAACGTGAGCAGCTGGTGGGACAAAACGCTGCCCGAACGCGCCGAAAAAGATTCCAGCATCATTGCTTTTGAAATCAGCGATTTCGAACCATTACTCGGACGATCGATGGGAGAAATTGCATCGATGAGCCGGAGTCAGCACCAAAGTCAGGGATTTGGTACCACATTGCAACGCGGGTCCGAAACGGAGTATTTGCAATGGGTAAAAGGAGCAACTTTTAGCAATCAGTTGTTTACTCCCGGAGATCTCGAGTGGTCTTCCCTGGAAGGGGGCTCCACGATTGAAAAAGACATCAACAGTATTCTCTCTAACTACAATCCTGAACAACCGGAACAAAGCGTTCC
>CAZJLZ010000418.1:0-3766 GCA_964546775.1 uncultured Cryomorphaceae bacterium
GGCACTGTAAACCATCGTATTGGTTTGATACCCAATTGGGGTTATAAAACTGGCGCTGCCCGCAAAGGCAACCGCCAACAGAAACGGAACCGGACTTAAATCCATTCCCACAGAAATCGAAATCGCGATCGGAGCCATCAGTGCGGCAGAAGCGTTGTTCGACATCAACTCTGTGAGCAAAGTGGTAACCAGATAAAGTGCAGACAGCACCGCGATCGGCCCCCAGTTTTCACCTACATTTTGCACCAGCCAAATACCGATCAGGTTCGAAATTCCACTTTCACTCATCGCTGTTCCAAGACTAATCGCACCAGCCAGCAGAAATATCACCTGCCAGTCTATCGCCCGATACATTTCATCCATTTTGGCAATTCCCACAAAAGCCAATAAGCCGATGCCCGCCAATGCAGCAATCATGATCGATACCAGTCCCAACGAAGACAACGTAATTACTGCTGCAATCGTGGCCGCTGTTATAATTAACTCACGTGTTTTTGGACTGCGCACGCCGAGCTCGCGTAACGAAAGAAACGGGGAATGGTACTTGTTCTGTGTCTGTTGCAGCATATCATAACCCTTCTGATTGGTCTGCAATAAAATGATATCTCCGGATTTCAAGAGAACATTTCTAAGTCCTTTAAATTTCTTCGTTCCGCGTTGACGAATGGCCAACACGGTAGCGTTGTACTTTTCAAGGAAATCCACCTGGCGGAGTTGCTTATAGCTCAATTCAGAATTAGGAAGAATGACGATCTCCATGAGCATGGTTTCTTCCGTTGGAAATTTGGTGTCTTTTAAGGAACCTGCTATTTCGAGATACTCGTTCTTCATGAGTCGTTTGATGTGCTTCATGTTTCCCCGTATCAGAAGAACATCACCTGTTTGCAGAACGGTATTGTTGCGGGGTTGTTTGATGAGTTTCCTGCCTCTTTTAATGCGGTCTATCAATACATTGGTCTCCTCCTCTTCACCGATTAAATCACCAATCACCAACGATCCTTCTTCTGGCTCCTTGATCACGTGGATTTCTGCGAGAAAATTCTGAATGCGTTCCTGGGTACTGATATCCGGTTCGTCCTTATGATCGGGAGTAATACGGTATCCAATAAAGGCCATGTATACAATCCCAACGACCAAAAACACCAGCCCCATCGGAGCCATCAGAAACATTGAAAAAGGTTCGAGTCCTCTTTCTGCCGCGATTCCACTTACGAGTAGATTCGTGGATGTTCCGATGAGTGTGCAGGTTCCGCCGAATATGGCGGCAAAAGAAAGCGGCATGAGAAACTTCGATGGATTGATCTTCACCCTTTTGGCTGCGCTTGCAACTACCGGGATAAAAGTGGCGACAACCGGTGTATTATTGACAAAAGCCGACATCCCTCCTACCGCTGCCGACATTCCCAGGATAGCCGTTTTTGGTCCGGCGCGAAACAATCGGGTAACCAGCGGTGCCATCGCATCAATGATCCCTGTTTTAAGAATCAGATCGCTGAGAATAAACATGGCCGCTACGGTAATGGTTGCCGGATTCGCAAATCCCTGAACCGCCTGCTCCGGTGTCAATACTCCCGTCAGAGCCAGCACCACCATTGCGGCAATGGCCACCTGATCTACAGGAAAATAATCGATGATAAAAAGCACCATAGCGGCGATGATCACCACCAACGTTATGATCATATTGATTTCCATCATTCCTCTGCGCTATTTCTGACTTCACTTTGTGCGGAAACTTTCTCAACCAAAGGCTGCAATACTTCCCATACATTTTCGGCTACTATCCGGTGACCCGCTTCGTTTGGATGGACACCGTCTTCGAGGTTGAGCGTGGATTCTCCAGCTACACCGTCGAGCAAAAAAGGAATCATGTGAATATCCTTTTCCTGACCAATTCGACGAAATACTTCCTGAAAATCACGGCTGTAATCGGCACCCATATTCGGTGGAATCATCATTCCGGCAAGCACGACTTCGGTGTCCGGATGACGCTCTTTAACTTTTTCGATTATTTCGTTGAGATTGCGATAGGTTTCTTCAGTCGGCAATCCGCGAAGTCCATCGTTGGCACCCAATTCCAATACAAAAATATCCACGCGCTGCCGATCGAGCACCCAATCGAGCCGGTTTTTACCCGTTGCCGTGGTTTCTCCGGTGACACCCGCGTTCACGACTTCTATATCATAGCCCAAAGAATCCAGCCGATGTTGAATCAACCCCGGAAACGAATCATCCGGATCGACACCATATCCTGCGGATAAACTGTTGCCGAAAAAAAGAATAACGGGTGATATATCTTCGGAGTTGGATTGTTCTATATCCGCAACCATTGTCTTTTCGTCAGATGATTTCTTAATACCAGAACCTTCGTCGGAGCATCCAATTCCGGTTAAGACCAATATGGCGAAAAGCAGTATTTTGTTAAAATTCATGAAGTAAAAGTCAGGTGTAGCAGGAATAAAACATCTTTGCATGGGCAATTCGGTATTGTGTCAGAAAGTTAGTATTTACAAGGGAACGACTATTCATGGAAACAGCTATTCTAAAAGTAAACAATCTCACGAAAACATATCTCAGCGGAGAAAAATCTTTAACGGTGCTCGACAATGTAAGTATGGAAGTCGCTGCCGGTGAGCGTTGCGCTATTGTCGGACCGTCGGGTAGCGGTAAAACTACTTTGCTCGGACTCTGTGCTGGTCTTGATCGCGCAACTTCGGGTTCGGTTTTACTCAACAACCAGCTCCTCGATCAACTGGGTGAAGACGAACGCGCCGAATTGCGCAACCGGAATGTCGGGTTTGTATTTCAGCAGTTTAACCTGATGCCGACGCTTACGGCACTTGAAAACGTTATGGTTCCACTCGAACTGCGCAAAGTGAAAAATCCGAAAGAAAAGGCCTTGGTTTGGCTCGAAAAGGTGGGATTGGCCGACCGCGTAAAACATTATCCTGCACAACTTTCCGGTGGAGAGCAACAGCGTGTTTCGATTGCTCGGGCTTTTGCCAACGATCCGAAAATTCTGTTTGCCGATGAGCCGACCGGAAACCTTGATGATGAAACCGGACAGCACATAGAATCGCTTCTGTTTGAGCTCAACAAAGAAAACGGAACCACACTTGTGCTGGTGACACACGACATGGAACTGGCGCAGAAAACCGACCGCATCCACCGAATGAAGGGTGGGAAATTAATCACCCTGCAACAACCGGATACCACCGCATGAACTGGAACTGGATGTTGAAAATGGCCTGGCGCGACAGTCGCAGGCACCGCGGACGATTGATGTTATTCATGAGCAGTATTGTGCTCGGAATTGCAGCCATGGTGGCCATCAGTTCGTTTGGAGATCAACTTCAGGATGAACTGGACCAGGAAGCCAAAACCCTACTCGGTGCGGATATTGAAGTAGAATCTCAACGACCGATCGATGATTGGGTAATCGATTATTTCGATTCGTTGAATATAAAAGTCAGTCGCGAAATCAGCTTTGGTTCGATGGTACGGTTTGACGCCACTGGAGCAACACGACTGGTAAACATCCGCGCCATCGACGGAGAATACCCGTTCTACGGAGAAATAGAAACACTACCCGCCGGGGCTTCTGACGAGCTCGTCAACCAGCAAAGTGCGCTCATTTCAGAATCATTGATGCTGCAATTCAATCCAAAAAAGAAGAGCCTAGAAGATCTCCTTCTCCAACAAACGGGTAAGCTAAGTGAGTTGAAGTATTGAAGAGAGTTCTTAATCTAAAAATGGCTAGACAAGAAAT
>CAZJLZ010000419.1:0-3989 GCA_964546775.1 uncultured Cryomorphaceae bacterium
CCCCGGACAATTGGTGATATCCGGTGAAGTTCCCGCCGTAGAAACAGCCTGTGAAAGATTGAAAGAAGCCGGAGCACGGCGAGCATTGATGCTGCCGGTTGGCGGAGCATTTCACTCTCCGTTGATGGAACCCGCACGTCAGGAACTGGAAGCGGCTATTGCAGAGGCTGAAATCAAACAACCCATATGTCCGATCTATCAAAACGTAAATGCATCGGCCGTTATCGATCCTGCAACGATAAAATCCAACCTGATCTCTCAGCTTACAGCGCCCGTGCGATGGACTCAAACCATGCAGAATATGCTGGCAGACGGAGCCAATGAAATCATTGAAGTTGGACCTGGAGTCGTATTGCAAGGATTGTTTAAAAAAGTGGATCGTGCTCTGACAGTGAGCAGCGCAGTAATGCAATAATAGATTGATCAAAAATTTTGGATTTAATTGAATTAAAAGAATCTGAAACCGGCGAGAATAAGCATCCCTGGGAAAGCGCGCGATTGAGTTTCGTGTTGCGCAGATTGCAGGAAATCCGTGCAAAGCAAAGTTCAAGATGTCCTACCGCAGGTTTTAATATATTGGATGTTGGTTGTGGAGACGCATTCGTCGCATCTGAACTTGCTGCAAGATTTCGCGATGGTAAGATCGTTGGTTATGATCCTTTCTTTGAACCCGAAGTTCTGGAATTACTCCGTAACCGGTATAAGCTCCTCTACAATCTGAAATTGACGAAAAACCTGTCCGGACATTTTTCCGACCAACCCGTCTCAGTAATCACATTATTGGATGTCATTGAGCACGTTCCCGATGATATTGCTCTATTGAAGGAATTGCGGCAACACCCACAGGTTTCAGTGGACACCCATTTTTTAATAACAGTACCGGCCTATCAACAATTGTTTTCGAGCCATGACGTTTTCATGAAGCATTTCCGACGATACGATCGCAAAATGTTGCACAGTCATCTCGCAGACGCGGGATTTGAAGTCATTGAGTCAAGGTACTTTTTCTTCTCGTTGTTGCTGCCCAGATGGTGGCAGGTAAAGAGGGAGGGAAAGCAATCAAACCGGGATATGGATGGAAAAACGGCTGGAGGGGTTGCTCGTTGGTCGCACGCCAAGATTTTTACTCAACTCGTCAATAATGCGTTACTTTTGGACTGGAAGCTCACCGATTTTATTCACCGTCTGGGATTCAGACTTCCGGGCCTTTCGCTTTACTGTTTATGTCGACCTGTTGCCTGATAATTCCCTGTTACAACGAAGCTGGTCGTTTGCCGCTGGAGTCGTTCGACAAATTCCTCAGGAACAATTCTAATTTTCATTGTTTGTTCGTCGATGACGGAAGTACTGACAATACGATGGAGATACTAAGCAGAGCGGCAGCGAATATCCCTGAGCAGATTTCGGTTTTTCAGCAGTTCAACAACATGGGTAAAGCCGCAGCGGTAAGAACTGGTATGCTTCAGGCACGATCGCCGGGTTCGTATGATTACATCGGTTTTATCGATGCTGACTTGTCCGCACCTTTACAAGTGATGACCGAATTGCTGAATGCGTTGGAAGACGAGAAAAGGTTGTTCGGCGCATTCGGTTCGCGTGTAAAACGAATGGGAGCAACGGTTGAACGCAGTTTCACACGACATATAATGGGACGGGTTTTTGCAACTTTTGCAACTCAGATGCTAAACATCACTGCGTATGATTCTCAATGCGGAGCAAAGCTATTCCGAAGTAATTCAGTCGACCAACTTTTTCAACAACCATTTCTGAGTCCATGGTTTTTTGATCTGGAAATCATTCTTCGTGCAGGACAGGAAAATCTAACAGAGGTTCCGGTTTCCGAATGGAAAGAAGTCGGCGGAAGTAAAATTAAATTCAGCGATTTTGCAAAAGTTCCTTTCGAACTGATGAAGATTCGGAATCATTATTTAAAAAAATAATGGGTTCTGAACTATTCTACTTTGGGCTGTGGAAAGTCTTCGGACACAACCTGACTGGCATTTCCGAGGTAGGTCCAGTTGATCCAGGTACTGTATTTTCTGAAAACCGCATTGACATCTTCCACCGTTGTTTGCTGAACCAACGGTGTAATATCCTGCGCCAATTGCCAGTCCCCCTGCATCTCAGCGTCACCCAGCACATGTGCCTGCGCATCAACGGTCTCTTGCGCGAGGTAATGATACGTGATAAAAGAGGGCTTCTTTTTTTCAAGTTCTTCGGTTGAAAAACCTTCTTCTTTCACTTTTTCAATTACTTCCATCATCAGCTTGATGCTTTTCACCGGACTGGTGGTCGCGGCATAAATGCCGTTCGAAGGATAGCGATGATCCTCACCTGCAAATGCCGAAGGAGCATAAGCAACCTCGTGTTCTTCAGTCAATACTTCAATAAACCTGTCTGACAACAGGTTCATCGCCAACCGGTTTGGAATGTCTTCTTCACTCCAGCGCTCAGGTGCAGGCATTCTTCCCTGAATGTGATTGATGTCCAGATCGCTGTGTTGAATGTTTACACCCGGACTACGTAATTCTGTTGGTTCGATGGTAGCCGTTATGGTACCGGAAGGCAATGTGCCAAAAGTAGACTGAACTTTTTGTTTGATATCGTCAGAACTGACATTGCCGACGACAACCACAAAACAATTTCCTTTGGTTAATATTTTGGAATAGTGTTCGGTTACATCTTCCAGCGTTAAGTTGTAAAGGCTTTCCGTTGTGCCGTTGGGATTTTTTTCATAGTCGGTTCCGCTGTAGGTGTACACCGTAGACAATTGATCTATTTCTTCTTCGGGAGCGGTGTTGGCTCTCCGGTTGCGCGAATAAATTTCATCGCGGAAATCTTCAAACGCTTCTGGGGACATTTTGGGTTGGGTCAGGGTCTCTGCCCAAAGCGTCCAGGATTCATCCCAATAGTTTTTGAGGGCAGTCATTCCCAGATAGCCATAATCGTAACCCGATTTTCCGGACAAACCAATTCCAAGATTGTTGGCTTTGATGTAGAATTCTACTGCTGCAGTGACTTGAGTTCCTCCGTATAGTACCATTTCGTACGTCAGTGTTTCCAACCCTTCTTTTACCAGGGGGTAATTCGCGGTTCCACCCCGGATGTATAAACGAACGGCTACCACTTCATTCGGCACTTGTTTATGGATTACTTTGATTCCATCCACATCAAAAGAAGTTGTGTTTTGTTGGCTCAAAATATTTTCAGAATGCAGGAGCATCATAGAACCTGTTAGAAGCAATGATAAAATTTTCATGTGTTTTTTTATTGGGTTTTCAGCGGAGGAAAAGTGTCGAGCCGCAGCATTTCTTTCATTTCATACGTCAACAAAATACCGGTAACATTGGGTTGACCTTTGATGTATTTGTTCACGAGTTCGGTAATGTCTTCGCGCGTTACATTCCGGATGTTGTCCGTATAATTCACAAAATAGTCGATATCTGCCGACGTCCACCAGTAGGAAATATTGTGGACAATTTCGGACGCGGCTTCGCGACTGTATAATTCCTGGATGGTCAGCATTCGCTTCGCTGTTTCAAGTTCTTCGTCAGTGAAGTAATCTGCATCACCCATCCGAACAAGGTTTGATTCTAGCGTGGATACCGCGTCTTTGATTCCCTGGGATTTTGGAACCAGAAAAAAGGTGAGTGGTGCCGCATATTTTTGGGTGATGTATCCCACACCCACCTGATAGGCCAATCCGGAAGCTACCAACTCCTGATTCAGAGTAGAAGTGTTCTGACTCAACAAATAGGTCAAAACATCGAGCGCATAGGTAGCTTTTGGATCGGTTTGGGTGAGCGGACCTCTGAACGCTGCAATAACAATCGGACTCTGGGCATTTTCGTTGACGGTAATTACGCTTTCTGATTGTGAAAGGGGATCAAATGGCGGAACTGGGAATTGTTCGTGTGGCGTTTCATCGGGTGATTTCCAACCGCCAAAAGTCTCCCTGCAATATTGAAAAACTTCTGTGTGGTTTACAT
>CAZJLZ010000420.1:0-5692 GCA_964546775.1 uncultured Cryomorphaceae bacterium
CTTCTGGAGTACATTACTTTTCCCGATCTGCCCCAAATCACCAAAGGATCACCGGACCCGTTAACAACAACACTGGGCCGGTTGTTATCGTAAATGTTGGCTGCGATATCCTGAGTGGGTTGCCAACTGATCTGGGCAACTGTGATAAGATCAGAAAAGAAAAAAAGGAAACAGACCAGTATGCCTTTGATTATTATAGAAAGGTTTAAAAATTTCATCGTTCTCATGGATTTGTACAGTTTCGAAGATACGGTTTATTGAAAAGACCGCTTTCCGAAAGTTAAGTTTGTGCTATTTAAATTCGAAAAATCGTTCGATCTGCTGATTGCCCGACTTCAATTGCACCGTATACCTTTGTTGCTTCCAGTCCGACGTGGTGATTTGGTATTGGTGAGGCCCCCGGGCTAAATTCTCGTGATCAAGTAATCGTCCTACTTCGGTTTGATATTGATCGAGAACTACCAGAGTCACAGCGTCTTCATTCGGTAAATCGAAACGAATGACCAGTACATTGTTGAGATGTTCAAGTGGAAATAAAAATGCAAAGCGGTCGTCGAATCTGGAGTTCCCGCCAATGGTTCGCAACAATTTCCGGTAGCCGAGAACAACTACAATGATCGTCAGCATCACGATTACTACTTTCTGCCAAAAAGTCCACTCTCCCATTACAGTGCAATTAAACCTTCAATTTCGTTGGCTTCGGCGTATTTTTCGAGAACGGCATCGGCTGAGACCATTACTTCGCGAATGGTAATGGAAGTATAATTTCCTTTGGAAGAAGTTTTCTGCCGGATTTCAGCTGTCCTGGTATTGAACATCGCTTCTACCCTGGCAATCTTTTCGTTTTCACTGGGAATTACAAATTTGAACATAAAGACACTGGGCCATTCGTGTTGGTCGTCGAGTATCTTTTTCAATCGGTCAATATCCTGAGCCATTCATAAAATTTATGGTACAAAGTTAGCTAAACAAGCCGGGAACAGCTGGTCAAATTCCAAAAACCAATACCTTGTCTGAACCAAATCCATCCTCGCGTGTACAGGATTAAAATTACCGATCGATGATCAAACAAATATTTCTGTTCCTGGTGTTTTGTTTGTTGCATGTCGTAGCATTCTCACAAAAAACTTCGGATGCCGAATGGGACCACTATTTAAACGCCATTTTTCTGCCCGAGAACAGTACTGAACAAAAGTTGTCGGCCAAAAAAATCCGCCATCCCCAATTGAAAGAACTCGCATCACCACGGCAACAGAATTCAGATCGTTCAGAAAAAAACGTTGCAGCAGCAGCCGACCAAGCTCCCGCCGCTTCACGTACCCGTACTTCCAGTATGGTCGAATCGATGGAGGGTGAGCCGGATAACATGCCGGCCGCTTTGCTTCCGGAAATCATCGCAAATGAAGAGAAAAATCCGGAAGCGATTCGTTTGTCTGAACTGTATGACCGCTACCACAAAGAATTTTTACTTCATGACAACGTTTACGGCTACGCCCGCACAATGCTGGAATCTGTAGCGCCGAAAGGCTGGTTGATTGTCCATGGTCATCTGGATACTTATCCGATTCGCGCTCTGCAACTCAACGAGGGATTGAGGTCCGATGTCACCGTGGTCAATCTCAACTGGTTAATGTCTGAAGCCGGTTATAGATCGGTCATCGCGTCCAAACTTCCGAATACACCCGATTGGACGCTTCCACTGGATGAAGTTTCCGTCATTCGATCATTGCATCAGCAATTGGGCGGTAAAATACATCTGTCGATGACATTATCACCAGAAGTGATATCACATTTCAGCTATGCGCTGCATCCGTCGGGACTGGTCTTTTCACTGCAACCAACCGAATCCTCTGATCACCATAAAATTCTGAGTAATGTTGACTGGAACCAGGTTACTTCTGCTGCGCTTCCGGAATATGTTAAAGCATTACAACAAAATTACATCGCGGCTCTGTTGATTCACCAAAGAATGGAATTGCCACAAACGTTGGGAGCACATCAACGGGAAATGGTTCTGGAAAAATTGTATGACCAAAATGGGATGCGTTCAGCCGGTCAGAAATACCTCGAATCCAGATAGTGCATGTTCGGGAGAAGAAAAAAATACAGCCAGTACAGTGATGAAGAACTGATGCAGTTCAGCAACAACGGTTACGAAAAGGCTTTTGAAGAAATTTATGACCGCTATGCAGGACGTTTGATCACTTACTTCTGCCGTATGCTGCACAATGACCGAACGAAAGCCGAGGATTTTGTTCAGGATATGTTCACCAAACTGGTACATCAACCCAAGCTGTACAATCCTGATCGACCGTTTAAAACCTGGGTGTACAGCGTTGCAAACAATATGTGCAAAAACGAATACCGGCGGTTGGCAGTGCGCAAAAACACCAACCACAGTCTGGACAACGGAATCGAATTTTCCGTGAGTCCGGGCACCGAAGCAGAGCAACAATATGACAACGACGTTTTTGGATCGGCTCTGCTTAAGGCCCTGAACGAATTGGACGAAAAACAGCGGGAAGCTTTTGTAATGCGCTACGATCAGGAAATGAGCATCAAAGAAATTGCAGCAGTTTATGAATGTTCTGAAGGAACCATAAAATCGAGGCTGTTTTATACGTTACGGAAACTGAGTGTGGCGCTAAAAGAGTTCAAACCAAATGAATTGATAAGATGAAAAATTCTTCCAAATACGACCCTGAGGATATAGAGTCATTGATGTTGAACAAATCCTTCAACGAATTGCTGCCTGAGGAAAAAACTTTTGTTCTGAAGCATCTTGCGTCGGAAACGGAATACGACTCGATGCGCATGTTGTTGTTGCAATCTGTTAGCACGTTTCAGTCCTCTCAAACCGGACCGCCTAAAGAAATGAAGCAGCGATTGATGACCCAATATCGCACAAAGCATTCTGCTCCACAACACAATAGCTTCTGGTTGAACTTATTCTCGTCTCTTCGGACAGGATTTGTTGAAAAGCCTCATTTTGCGCTGGCTGTCGCGAGTGTACTCCTGTTTTTGGGCGCATATTTTTGGCTCAATCCGAAAGATTCACCGAAAGTAGCCCAACAAAACGAAACTGTTGCACCCGAGGATTTGAAATACGATCAACTATCCCGGGAAGAAGAATATACTCCACCGGTGAGTACTATGGTTGACGCGGAACAGGAAATCATACTGCCGGACGAATCACCCACAGAAGAAATAACCCAAATGGCAATTGTTGAAGATGTACCTGCCCCTACTTCGGAGCGATCAATTGCCGGCACGGCCATTCCGGAAAACGTCAGCGAGTTCCGGAATGCCGATTCTCCGGAAGCCGTGTCAAAATCTGTAGAAATTGCTGAATATGCCTATACAGCAGATGCTGAAAGCATGGCGCCAACTGAACCGACGGCTTCATCATTGGTAAATGATGAGTTGATTGCACTGTTGTATACAGCGAGATAACACAATACTGTTATTTTTACCGACACAATCAACCAGATATATCTGATGCGCTTCCTATTTATTTTTACGATTTGCTTTACTATCGCCTTTTTGGGGTGTAAAAAAGAAGAAGATCCACCACCAGAACCCGATCCCTGCCAAAATGTGAATTCCTCTTTTGAATCACAGATTTTGCCCATTTTCACTACGTCCTGTGCACTCAGTGGTTGCCACGACGATGTTGCGGAAGAAGGAGATAATGTTTTTGATACGTACGAAAACATCAAAGCCTCCATTGAGGATGATCCGGAGCAGTTTCTGATGTCCATCAATTTCGAAGGTGGTAGTACCGGCTGGATGCCGCGCGATGATCCGGATGAAAATGCGGATGAAGAGAACAAATTGCCAGCTTCACAAATTATGCAGATTGAATGCTGGATGGAACGCGGAATGCCCAATGACTGATTGGATTCCGTAACTTCGCCACCCATAGCTCACTGCCCCGTTAAAGTATGAAAAGTCTTACGCCAGGCATGGCCGTTATTGCATTTATTCTGGTCCTTGACCTGTACACTTTCAAAGGGCTACACCTGCTGACTACCCAGTTTAAAAATCGGTTGTTGCGCAGAATTATCCATATCGGATATTGGATGATTACTGTAGCGTCTGTCATCGCCGTCTTATGGCTGATGGCCTATTTTCGGGAAGTTCAGGATACGCGTGATTACCAGACATTTTTTACTGTGGCGGGACTGATAATGTTGGTCGTAGCACCAAAACTTCTGTTTATCGCTTTTCATCTGGCCGATGATGTATTTTACCTGATAACCCGTATTTTCAGAAGGAAAGCGCCGGTTGACCAGTACACAGGTAACCGGATTTCACGTGCCAAATTCCTTACTCAAACCGGACTGGGATTGGCCGCTATTCCGTTCATAGGTATGATCTACGGCATGCTTCAGGGAAGATTTGATTTCCGGATTGTTCACGAGAAAATTTCGTTTCCCAACCTCCCTCCTGCTTTTTCGGGTTTGCGCATCGTACATATTTCAGATTCGCACCTCGGAAGTTTCTTTCACAACTATGCTGCGGTAGCTGAGGGTTTTGAAATGATCAACAACCTTCGTCCCGATCTAATCTTCTTCACAGGTGATATGGTTAACAATTACGCAGACGAAATAGACGGTTGGGAAACCTATTTTTCCGGGTTAACTGCAAAATACGGTAAGTATGCCATACTCGGAAACCACGATTATGGTGATTATGTGGATTGGCCGGATGTTGCAGCAAAAACGGATAACCTCAATTACCTGATCAACAAAATGGGTGAAATGGGTTTTACAATGTTGCTCAACGAGAATCGGGCTATTTCCATTGGAGGCGATGAAGTGTCATTGATCGGAACAGAAAACTGGGGTCACGGTAGCTTTTCCAAATACGGAGACCTGGATAAAGCAATGCGCGGAGCAGACAAACCATTCAAAATATTACTTTCTCACGATCCAAGTCATTGGGACGGACAGGTCTTGAACAAAACAGATATCGATTTAACACTCAGCGGTCATACCCACGGAATGCAATTCGGAATTGAAGTTCCGGGAATTAAGTGGAGTCCGGCGCAATACCGCTATCCACGCTGGGGAGGGTTGTATACCGAAGGGAAACAACATCTCTACGTAAACCGTGGTTTTGGATACATCGGTTTTCCCGGAAGAGTCGGAATTTCTCCGGAAGTCACTTTGATCGAATTACACCGGTCTTAACCGAATACGTTCCCGGAATACTGGAGCGCCCGAAGCAGCGCTGACTGATCCAGTACTGTTGACATGTTGTGTTCTTCAAGGTATTGGATCACCTTTTCCGTGGGCATGTTTCCGGTTAGCTCGTCTTTTGCCATCGGGCATCCGCCAAAGCCTTTGAGTGCCCCGTCTATTCGTCGGCAGCCACTCTCAATAACTGCCTGTATCTTCTCTTCCCAACTATCGGGTGTGGTATGGAGATGAGCGCCGATTTCAACTCCCGGCAGTTCTGCTATCAGAGTACTGAAGATGTCGAGAATATTATCGGGATTCGATGTGCCGATCGTGTCCGAGGGGGCGAGAACAGAAACTCCTAAATCACCGGATAACTTAGCTGCCCATTGGCACACGATCTCGCTGCTCCATTCGTCGCCGTAGGGATTACCAAAAGCCATTGAAAGATAAACCACCAGTTTTTTGTGATGTTTGAGACACAGATTTTGAATGGCTTCAACGCGGTG
>CAZJLZ010000421.1:0-3631 GCA_964546775.1 uncultured Cryomorphaceae bacterium
CAAGAAAGCGTATTTTGCGCGGGAAACCCTTAAACTCAGGAGTTTTGAAAGAATTCTTCAACATGCGTCGGCGGTATTGGCTATATCTCCAAATGACGAGAAACATTTCAACCGGCACTATGGAAATGCACATTATATTCCAGCTTTTCATTCTGAGGGCTCTGGAACCTATAAGGAGGAAAAAGAAAGGGTTGCTTTTTACCATGGAAACCTGGCGGTTGGTGAAAACGACAAAGCGGCATTGTGGTTAACGGATGAAGTATTCTCACAAAGTAATTACGCTCTAATTATAGCAGGCAACAATCCGTCTATGGAATTGCGCCGTGCGGTTAGTGAAAGACCGAATGTTACGCTATTGCAGGATGTTAGTACCGATGAGATTCGAAAGCTAGTGCAAAAATCGTGGATCAATATTCTACCTACTTTTCAGAATACGGGGATCAAACTAAAGCTTTTATTTTCACTGTACAATGGCGGATATTGCCTTGTGAATTCAATCATGGTGGAAGATACCGGCCTGGAAGAATTTTGTGTTGTAAAAAATGAGCCAGATCAAATGGCGAATGCAATGGAAGCGTTGATGCGGTTGCCGTTTAGCAAGGAAGAATTCAATGCCCGCGTTTCCCGTCTGAACAAGATTTTCAGTACTGAAACAAATGCTCAGAAAATCGTTCATTTGTTGAAATCGTGAGATTCTGTTTTTCAGTATAAAGCCCTGGATATTGCAACGTCATAGCTTACAGCTATATGTCGCTCTCAGTATCAGAATTCTGAGCCTCTGTTAGTTTGCTGGCACCTTCTGGTTGCTGATCAATCAATCGACCGTCTTCACAAATAATCACTCGCGAAGAATATTTTTTCATGTATTGGTAGTCGTGCGTTGCCATCAGAATCGCCCGGCCACTATTGCTGATGTCGAACAACAGATTTAAAATATCCTCTGTCGTAGCCGGATCCAGGTTTCCCGTCGGCTCATCGGCAAGTATCAGGTCCGGATCGTTCAGCAACGCTCTTGCAATTGCCACCCTTTGTTGTTCTCCTCCTGAAAGTTGATGCGGCATTTTAAATCCCTTTGTAGCCAACCCGACTTTCTCCAGAACCTGTTCCATCCGGGTGTTCATTTCGCTCTTGTTTTTCCAGCCGGTTGCTCTGAGAACAAATAATAAATTATCAATCACCGAACGATCCATCAGCAGTTCAAAGTCCTGAAACACAATTCCCAGCTTTCGTCTCAACTGATGCACTTTTGTCCGCTTCAGTTTGGTGAGATCAAAATCCACAACCCGCCCGCTACCTTCGGTCAAAGGCAATTCGCCGTAAAGGGTTTTCAATAAACTACTTTTTCCGCTTCCCGTTTTTCCAATCAGGTAAACAAACTCACCTGCAAAAATGTCTAAATTCACATCTGCCAGCACCAAACTGTCGTGTTGAAAAATTCGGACGTCGGATAAGTGAACAATGGGTTCGGTGGAAGGCATGTGAAGGATTTGTTAGCGTTTAAAATTTTCTCAAAGGTGAACTACCTGTAGCGACCTATGGCCTAAAACTACTGAAATAATTTTAACAGTGTCGCGTTGATAATTCAGGTCATTTTAAAATCCCATGCCCATGGTACTTCTGTACATTTAACGAATATAATACGCACTCAAAGTCGCATGTACAGAAAAACTTTAGCGCCGGGGCTGATCCTGGGTATGATCTTTTTGTCCTTTTCGTTGATGGGTCAAAAAACGGCTTCTTTGGTTCACGAAGACCGGGATTTTCGACACGGAATGGAGCTCTTTGAAAGGGAGAAGTATGCTGCTGCACAACCCTATTTTGCGAAAGTTATAGAACGTATTCCCAATCGGCATACGGAAATGCATGTGGATGCTAAATATATGCAAGCCCTGAGTGCATTGCGGTTGTATCATCGCGATACGGAACACCTGATGTCTAATTTTCTGAAAACGTATCCTGACAGCAAATGGGTTACCCGGGCAAATTTCGAGTTGGCACGCTACAGTTTTCAGCGGAAGAAATACGATACCAGTCTTGAGTACTTTGATAAAGTTGCCGAGCGGGATGTAGAACCGGAAGAAGTGACAGAGTATCGTTTCATGAAGGGTTATGCAATGTATCAGGAAGGCAGGCTGGACGATGCCCACAAAATGTTTTATCTCGTAAAAGACGAAGTGAGTGAATACCAGGCACCGGCGGCCTATTATTATGCACACATTGCATATGAAAGAGGTAATTATCAGGTCGCGCTCGAATCGATGCAGGCAATTGCGAACGACGAGGCTTTTAGCAGAATTGTTCCATATTACATTGCTCAGATCTATTTCATGCAGGAGCGATACGACGAATTGTTGGAATATGCTCCGGCACTTCTCGATACAGCGCGAGCCCAAAAAGCCAGCGATATTGCCAAATTGATCGGTGTAGCTTACTTCAAAAAGGAAATGTATGCCGAAGCGGTTCCGTATCTAGAACAGCACTATTTGACTTCGGGTCGGAGAAACCGTGAAGATGCCTATCAGGTAGGTTACGCGCTCTATCGCACCAAAGAATACGAGCGTGCTTTACAGCGATTCAGCGAAGTTAAGGAAGAAGACGACCTTCTTACACAAACTACAATCTATCAAATGGCTGACTGTTATCTTCAATTGGATCAAAAGCAATATGCCCGGAGCGCTTTTGAAAAAGCTGCCGGTTTCGATCATGATCGGAGTATCAAAGAAGATGCATTGTTCAGTTATGCGAAGTTGTCGTATGAATTGTCCTATGATCCGTTTCACGAAGCCATTCGTGCACTACAGGGATATCTCGAGAAATATCCAAATTCGGAGCGCAGCGAAGAAGCCTACGAGTTCTTGCTGAACATTTACATCAGTACCCGAAATTATGACGCAGCCCTGGATGCATTGAATAAAATTGAAAACAAAAATTTTAATGTAAAAACGGCATACCAAATGGTGGCCTACAACCATGGTGTGCAATTGTTTCAGCGCCGAAGGTTTAAAGAATCGCTCAATTATTTCGCCAAAACCAGCGATTATCCGATTGACCCCAAATTGAATGCTCTGGCGGTGTATTGGATGGCCGAAGCCAATTATCAGCTCAGAGAATATGATGACGCGGCAAAATTTTACTCCGGCTTTCTGAAAATGCCCGGCGCTTTTACTTCCGGGGTGTATGAAAAGGCCTATTACGGCTATGGTTATTGCCAGTTCATGCAACGAAATTACAGTGCTGCGGCCATTAATCTTCGAAAGTATGTAGAAAGTGCGAAGCCATCCAAAAGAGTGAACGATGCCTATCTGCGCATCGGCGATGCATATCTCGTTGAAAAGGATTATCCGCTCGCTGTGAAATATTACAAACGGGCACTGGAAATTGGTGAGAGCGACAACGATTATGCACTTTACCAGCTCGGATTGACGCACGGATTGATGCGCAATGAAGAAGAGCAGGTTGCGGCATTTCGCAAGCTTTCGAGTGATTATCCAAGTTCTCCGTTAGTGGTGGGAGCCAGGTTCCAGCTTGGAAATACACTGATGGATCAGGGGAGATATGCTGAAGCTCTTTCGGAATTCGAAGAGATTATTTCGAGCTACAGCGGAAACACCTATGTACGCAAATCTTTGCT
>CAZJLZ010000422.1:0-2529 GCA_964546775.1 uncultured Cryomorphaceae bacterium
CGGTCTCGGAGATGTTCCGACCATTTATCGCGGTACGTTGCGCAGACCGGGGTTTTGCCGTGCGTGGAATGTTCTCGTTCAACTCGGCGCTACCGATGACAGCTACATCATCGAAGATTCCGATAAAATGACCTACCGACAATTTATAAATTCTTTTCTGGCGTACAATCCGAGAGATTCTGTAGAACTAAAACTCAGAGCCTATCTGAAAATTGACCACGATGATGAATCTTTTGATCTGATTGAATGGCTTGGGCTTTTCGAAAACGATGTAATCGGATTACCGAATGCAACTCCGGCACAAATTCTTCAAAAGAGAATGGAGGAAAAAATGAGTCTTGAGCCCGGTGATAAAGACATGATCGTTATGTGGCACAAAGTTGGATTCGAAGTAAAAGGAGTCAAGCGCGAAATTAACTCATCATTGGTAGTGACAGGAGATGACCAGACGCATACAGCCATGTCCAAAACAGTTGGGTTGCCTATTGGTATTGCAGCCAAGAATATTCTAAATGGCAATATCCGGCTCACAGGAGCGGTGCTTCCTATTCAAAAAGAAATATATCAACCGGTGCTCGAGGAACTGAAGCAATTTGGAATCACCTTTGTTGAGAAGGAAGTAACCCCCGATTTTGTTTAATTGCTTTTATTACTGAAACGACAAGATTGTGGTAGAATCCATTGCCAATGAATCAGATAAATTCGGGAAATAGGATTGACCGTTAATGGTTGTATGCGTTATTGGATTAACCGCATCTCCATAGATTTTTATGAATATAGGTTCGTCAAAATTGAAACCAATATTTTGCCATTGGCTTTGGGTCCACAATCGTTCAACCACATTTTCCTGTCCATTGGTGACCATATGATAAGTAGCGAGATAATTCGCAGGACCAACGTTAGTATTTTTTCCTAAAAACAGGCGGTATCCGAATTTTGCCTGAGGATTAAAAGACTCCGGGAACACTCGCAGAGAACGGAAATATAAATCTGCGGATAAGGTATCAATAAAAGTATATATGGTATCGTTGATGGTATCAATCGTAATCTCTACGTTGTATAAATCGTCTACTATTGTACTGTCAAAATACGAGACAGATTGTTGAGCAAGAACAACTGTAGGTAATTCCTGATAATCACCATTCACTGGATACAGTGGACTGTTCTGCGAAAAGTTGATGTTGTACAATACCACCGGGGTATAACCCTCGCGTGAAACGGTCAACGAATAGGTGTTGTCTCCTATTTCAGAAAATTCAAACCGGCCGGAATTATCGGTAGTTTCAGTATGATTTTGGAAAGGCCCCCCTAAAACAGCCTGGGTCCCCGCCCGTCCGGTTAACTCAACATTACCGTATTTATCCTGCAACTCCACTTTCCCCCGGAGTTTGGATGCAGGAGACTGAGTATCCGGTTCGTTCTTTTTACAGCTAGTTGTCAGAGCAATAACTGAAAAAATCAGTAGCAATGATTGGAAAATTTTCATAGCGATGGGTTTCAATATTGGCGCCAATATAAGGATATTTACACATTTCTGCTCACCATTTTTTGGACATCGGGACATCAGAAATTCAGATAGAAGTCCTTGGTTAGCGCCATATACGACGGATCATATTGATGTCGTTCAGTTTGTTCCAATACAATCCGTTCTTTTACAATTGTTCCGGAAAACCGTCGCCATTCGGCCATTATACGGTGTGCCTTTTTCTCGGGATTTGGAAAAACGCTGCAAATGCGGTGCAGATGTAGGTCAGGAAAAGCAGAGATTGAATCAAAAACATTTTCCGGAACTATCAATGAAAGTGTACCATCAATTGAAAGTAGTTTTGAAGCGACTTCCTGAAACTGTGGAATATTGAATGAATGGCCATGCCGGGCAACACTGCGTGCACTGGATTTGGCAGGATACGAGTGTTCATAGAACGGAGGGTTGCAAACGATCAGGTCAAACTTTTTCTCAGAATTCCACGTGAAAAAATCCGCTGCATGAATTCTAATTCTGTCTTTAAAAGGGGATTGATCAGCGTTTTCTGCAGCCTGCGTCGCAGCTTCTTTATCGATTTCGAGCGCTGTAATCTGAGCTTCAGGAAAACGTTGGGCCATCATTAGAGCAATCAGTCCGGATCCGGTTCCTACGTCCAGTATGTTTCTGAGTTTACCTGAGCCGGCCCATGCTCCGAGCAACACACCGTCTGTCCCCACTTTCATGGCACAACGGTCGTGGCGGATGGAGAATTGTTTAAAGCGAAAAACGGCTTTCGACATTTTAATCGTTCAGGCCAATCAAACCTTCGGGTATTTCAACTTCGATGGTTTGATTCTCTTCATCAATCTCCATAATAAATTCATCCTGATAAGGAATCAGTACTGCTCCCTTGGTGCCCAGAACTTCCAGAATTGGGTTGTTCGGGTGATCGATGAAATCAACTACTTTTCCCAATGCTCCGAGTTGCGAATCCGAAACAGAAAACCCGATAAGATCTTCCGGAAAAAAACCGTCTTCTTCACTTTCGGAGCGCATGGTCAGCG
>CAZJLZ010000423.1:0-4104 GCA_964546775.1 uncultured Cryomorphaceae bacterium
AGGGTATTGCTCTTTCTTACAACAATATTGGACTGTTGTATGGTATTAAAGGCAACACCAGACAAGCGAAGCAATATTATAGTAAAAGCCTGGAGATAAATGAACGGATAGGTAATTTTCAGAGTATGGCGGTGAATTTTGATAATCTAGGTAGTGTTTTTATGCGCGAAAACAAACTGGATTCTGCAGAGATTTACTATTCATACGCATTGTGTATTGCGGATTCAATGAAGTTGCAACCTACTATTTGTTCGGTGGAGATTTCACTTTGCCTGGTTTACCAGAAAATGGGCTTGTATGAAAAAGCTAAAACCCATGCACAAAGGGCTCATCAAATTTCAAAACAATTAAACAGCCCAAAACTGGAGTTAATAGCTGTGCGCGAACTTGGTACAATCCATGAAAATTTGGGAGAATCGGGGAATAGTCTGGCATTTTTGAAGAACTATGTTGCTCTGAAAGAAGAATTGGACCAAAAACTGTTTCGAAAAGAACTGATTCAAAAGGAAGCGGCTTTGGAATTTGAAAAGCAGCAGAAAATTATGAAACTGGAAATGGCGAACGAGCTTGAATTAGAACAAATTGAGAACAATAGAAGATTCCAGGTTCTGACAATATCATCTGTGTTTATTTTTCTTTCCTTGCTTCTGGGGTATTACTTTCTGAAACAAAAGCAGAACTTAACGCATAGTAAACTTGAACTAACTCGTCTCAAGAAGAAGGAGCTGGAAAGAGAATTGATCCAAAAAGGTCAGGAACTCACCTCTTTCTCAATTCGAATGACACAAAACAACCAGTATCTTGCAAGGATAAATGCGATTTTACAGGAATTCGAATCGGATCAAGCGGGTTCAGATATTGACGATAAATTGCGGGAGCTTAAAAGGTCAATTAAAGAGAGTAGCCGCATTGATAAGGATTGGGCCAATTTTCAAAAGCAATTTGATGGCGTGTACGCCAATTTTGAAAGTGACATGAAGAAAAAGTTTCCTTTACTATCGTCACACGAGATAAAATTGTGCAAACTCATGAAGTTGAATTTGTCGACTGCCGAGATCGCCACTATCCTGAATGTATCGATCAATACATTGAGTTCAGCCAGATACCGGATTCACAAAAAAATGAATCTGGACAAAGGGGTTAAGCTGCAAGAGTATATATTGGAAATCTAAAGATTAAGTAGGGTGCGTATGTTTTGCATATGGCATTAATTTGTTTTCTCGGTAGGGAAAATTCATTTTCGCAAACGAAATTTTATTAAAAGCAATCATGAAAAGTACTTCCCTTGTTTTAGTGTTTGCCATCATTTGTTTGCAAACGATTGCCCAATGCTGGGAAATCAGCAGTACCAACCATGGTCAGCATAATTTGCTGATTAAGGATGACGGTACGCTCTGGGCGACTGGGTGGAATGCTAGTGGGCAACTTGGGAATGGTACCTTAAATGATCAAAATTCTCCCATTCAAATCGGTACTGATACTGATTGGGAATCGGTTATTGCGGGAAGGACGCATTCTGTAGCGATTAAGAGCGATGGCTCATTATGGGCTTGGGGTTCAAACTTCTATGGGGTGTTTGGCAATAGTAGTACAACGGACGCTATGGAACCCATTCAAATAACAGATGATTCTGAATGGGCGCAATATTTTTGCGGAACCAATCAGAATTTCGGTATCAAACAAGACGGAACATTGTGGTCATGGGGGGATAATACCGAAGGTGAATTGGGCGATGGCACCAATCAAAATCACTATTTTCCTGAACAGATTGGTAACGAAACCTGGACCGACCTGGCAACTGGTTTTCATCATGTGGTGGCCATCAAATCTGATTTTACCTTGTGGTCCTGGGGCTCGAATGATTTTGGTGAGCTAGGGGATGGAGGCAATGCGTATCGGAATATACCCGGACCAATGGATTCAGAAGATACGTGGAGAGCCGTAGCTGCAGGTACGTCGCATACTTTAGCTATAAATTCGGATGGCACTTTGTGGGCCACGGGGAGCAATGTTGCAGGTGAATTGGGAATTGGTAATAGTACCAACAGCAATTATTTGGTTCAAGTGGGGATTGATAATAACTGGCAAGATATAGAAGCGGGAGAATATTTCAGTATTGCAGTAAAAACTGATGGAACTTTATGGGCATGGGGCGCTAATTATTCCGGGCAACTGGGTGACGGAACATACCTTTCGAAAAACACTCCTACTCAGATAGGAACAGAAAACGATTGGTCAACCTTTTCCGTCGGCGCTGCACATGTGCTGGCTCACAAAACAAATGGTACACTGTGGTCCTGGGGATTGAACGAAAAAGGTCAGTTGGGAGATAATACAAATACCAATAGGAATACACCTCAATTGGTTAATTGTGAACAGACAGTGGGTGTATTAAATTATTCCACTGAAGAAGCAATCATAAAGCTGTTTCCAAACCCTACTTCTAATTTCATTCATTTAGATTTAAGTGTTGAGGGGGTTAAAGGATTAAGGGTCTTGTCAATACATGGAGCCGAATTAATTTCTGAAAAATTCAGTAATAGTATAGATGTTACATGCTTAAGATCTGGTACTTATTGGTTGGAAATTACTGGTGATACCAATACTTATTGTCGGCCGTTTGTAAAACATTGAACACAACGTGGACATCATCCCACACCGAACGACAAAGTAATTGCTCCGAGACTTCACGACCTCGCGAACCGACACCTTCTCATTTAATATTATTCCTGACCTTTGCGCCATGTCAGAAACCGAATCTACGCGCATCAATAAATACCTCAGCGAAGCGGGCTATTGTTCGCGCCGGGCCGCCGACAAGCTCATTGAAGCTGGCAAGGTCACCATCAACGGAGTGGTGCCGGAAATGGGTACCAAAGTCAAACCGGGCGATGAGGTGAGGGTGAACGGAAAATTGATCGGAGCCAACGAAGAAAAACCGGTGTACATCGCTTTCAACAAGCCGGTAGGAATTGTTTGCACCACAGATACGCGCGTAGAGAAAGACAACATCATCGATTACATCAATTATCCCAGCCGTATTTTCCCCATCGGCCGGCTCGACAAACCCAGCGAAGGATTGATTCTGCTGACCAACGACGGCGATATCGTCAACAAGATTCTCCGCGCTCGCAACAACCACGAGAAGGAGTACATCGTAACCGTGAACCGCCCGATAACGAAGGAATTTCTCCATAAAATGTCAGCCGGAGTGCCCATTCTCGATACCGTGACGAAAAAATGTGAGGTAGAGAAGTTGGGTGTGTGTAAGTTCAGAATCGTGCTCTCCCAGGGCCTGAACAGGCAAATCAGAAGAATGTGCGAATACCTGGACTACCGGGTAGTAGAACTCCAGCGCGTGCGCATCATGAACATCAAGCTCGATCTGCCTATTGGCGCGTGGAGAGATTTGACCAAAAAGGAGCTCGCGGAACTGAACAGGCTCATTGCCGATTCATCCAAAACCTTTGATCCCACCGTTGCTGAGGACGATTGGAATTGATTGTTTAATCTATCAAGCAGGTATGTCAAGTTGAAATCCTTTGTTGAGGACGTTACTTCATGGGTATAGAAACCGAATTCCCTTCAACACCAAAAACCTGCTCAATTTGCCAGAATGCGACTGTATTTTGACAATAGGGTGGACAAAGATGGTCGTGCAGTGGGCTTTTGCTCACTATTCCTAATAGGTTGACGGTCTTATCGATAAGTCTTGCATCAATATGAATTCCTTTCTTGACAGGAATGATGAAACTGTCGGAAAGCATGAGTTCAAAATCAAAATACATTTCTCCGGCTCCTTTCCCGGTTTCCCAAGGGTGATAATTTTGTAGATACCCTTTTATAAGAGCTGTATCTTCAGGGTTAATCGAATTCAGGTCATCCAGGTTTTGCACCACAGGGTAATTAACTCCTACTTCTTCGTTTGATGGATTGCAGGAGAAGATCCAAACAGACAGGAAAATACAGAAAAAGGTGATTGATTTCATTACTAGGTGATTCTGAACAAAGAGGATTCTATATGGCATTGCGAATTTAACCAAATCCATGTTGAAGGGTACGGCGTTTTGTTCACAATAATTCCAGCTTTTATTTCCATTTTTG
>CAZJLZ010000424.1:0-3403 GCA_964546775.1 uncultured Cryomorphaceae bacterium
CCAATTCCGTCAGGAGAAATTCGAAGCAGCACTTACTACGTTCAAAAAAGTGGTCGAAGAGTTTCCGACACTCGAAGATTCCAAGGAAGCTATTGCCCGAATCGAAGATATTTATGTCGAACTCGGTCGCATTGATGAATACAACAGTTGGGTCGGCGGACTTTCTTTCTATGATGTTTCAACCACTCGCCTCGACTCCATTACCTATGCTGCTGCCGAAACCAAATACGTGAACGAAAATTGCGACGGAGCGATTGTTGGTTTCCGCGACTATCTTGAAAAATACAGCGGGGGAATTTTTGCCCTGAATGCAAATTTCTATATGGCGGAATGCCTTTTCGAAAAGGAGCGGTTCGAAGATGCCTTGGTCGGGTACAATTACGTGATCGACCAACCTCTGAATAAGTTTTCAGAACCGGCGTTGTTGGCCGCCTCGTCGATAAATTATGATTTGGAGCTGTATGAAACAGCACTTTACCAATACGCTCAACTCGAAAAGGTTGCAGAGTTCAAGGTCAACGCACTGGAAGCGCTCATTGGACAGTTGAGGTCGAATTACCGATTGGGTAATTATCCGCAGGCATTGAAATATGCCGATGCTGTCATCAATAGCGAAGGTATTCCCGATAATATTGTTCGTGAGGCATGGCTGGTGAAGGGAAAAGTATTGTTCGATACACGTGAATGGGAAGAGGCGCGAACAGCCCTCGAGAAGGTTCAAAGCCAGTCTTCAGGTCCGGAAGGGGCAGAAGCCAAATACCGGCTGTGTCAGATTTCTTTCCAGCAAGCGGAATATACCAGGGCAGAGGAGGAAATTTTTGAACTGATCAAGGAATATCCCGGATATGAATTCTGGAAAATCAAAAGCCTGCTTTTGTTGTCGGATGTTTATCTCGCAAAAGAAGATCGCTTTCAGGCAAAAGCCGTGTTGGAGAACGTGATCAGAAATTCTGGTGATGACAATCTTTCAGCCGAAGCTCAAAAGAAGCTCAATGCTATTGTTGCCGCCGAAGACGCTGAAAAATCCACTGGTGAAGACGACGCGATGGAATTGGAAATCGGTGGTTCTGATCACGACGACCGACTTTTTGAACAGATTGACGAAGAAGAAGAACAGGATCAACAGGAAGTTCCGGTAGAAAATAAAAATCCGCAAAATGAGGGCAATGAATAAAGGAATCGCAATCAATTTAGCCCTGATGCTACTGACTTTTTCTGTGGCGGCGCAGGATGGAGAATATGATGAAACTCAGGTGGTGACGGGGGTTCGCGAGAATGCAGTGAAGAATGCACTTAAACTGTCGGACACTCCGGTACTGGTTGATACCACATTGCGCGCACAGAATCTGGAGTATGATATGCTTGCCAGAATTGCCGAAACCACATACAACATCGATACCATTCAGGCTGCGCGACTGAAAATGCGCGAATCCCTGTCGCGCTTGTACAAAGGGTATGTTCGAGGTGGAATCGGGTTGTATACAACGCCATTGGCTGAAATCCGATACAACAGCGTGCGTTCGCGAAACAGCGCTTTTGGTGCCCATGCAAAACATTTTTCATCCAACGGAGGAATCAACGATGTGCTAAAGAACAGTTACAGCGATAACCTGGTGGATGTTTGGGGCCGAAGATTTTTCAAAGAACATGAGGGAACTCTGGGGGCGCGGTACGAAAGGAATATGGTTCACTATTACGGATTCAACGAAGATTCTCTGGAAAATTTGCTCGAAAGCAATGAGGATCTGAGTTATGATTCCAAGGACATCCGCCAGATCTACAACTATATGGAAACGAGGGGTCAATGGAAGAGTTACTATCGCGACTCTACCAAACTAAACCATACCGTTGACGCCCGATATTATCATTATCTCAGTGCATTCGATTCTCGGGAAAATAACCTGTTGTTGACCGGACATCTCGTTAAATTCATCAACAATGATCACTATACGCTCGACGTTTCTGTAGATTACAACAACTACAAACGGAGCATTAACCGACCTTTTCCGTACATGGAACCGGAAGGCGGAACAAGCGGTGCCGAAAATGCTACAAACAGCGCTATCGTAAAACTGCGACCTCAGATTGTTAAGCGTGGCAAACACTGGCATGCACTGATTGGCATTGGGATATATACCGAAATGACCAGCACTGCAAAGTTTCATTTTTATCCTGACGCAGAGTTCAAGTACAGCCTGTTTGATGATATGCTAACTCCTTACGTCGGATTAACAGGAAGACTCGAGCGAAATTCTTACCATTCTTTAACCCAAACCAACCCGTTTTTGCTGAGCGATGTGTCGCTGTTCAATTCGAGTGTTGATTACGAACTGTACGGAGGTATCCGGGGTAGATTCAGCCGTGAGCTGGCGTTTAACATAGGAGTCAATTACAGCCGCACCCGCGATTTGCCGCTGATGGTAAACGACGTGATTTTCTCTACCGAAAACCGTTTTGATGTGGTTTACGATCGGGTGGATCAATTCAAAATTTTCGGAGAGCTTACTTTCCTGAAGCATGAAAAATTGCTGGTTTCGGCAAAGGGATCGTATACCACATACTCTACCCGGACTCAGGCCGAAGCCTGGCATCTCCCGAACTTTCGCCTCGACATCACCGGTGATTACAACCTGGCCAAAAAACTGTACGCCAAGTTGCGCATCCATGCCGAAAACGACCGGAAGGCGTTATCGATATTTGATGTGCCGGGAGCAGAACCGGCCAACGAATACTATAGCGTAACGTTGAAGGGCTATGTCGATGCCGACATAGGTTTCGAATACCGATACACCAATCGACTGTCCGCTTTCATCGAAGTACGCAATGTTTTTGCTGCGCGCTATGAGCGTTGGTACAGGTTCCCCGTACAGCGATTTCTACTGATGGGGGGGGTTAGTTTCTCTTTCTAGATTTCCGCAGACATATTGAGTAATCTACCATGGCGAATTCGTCCATCGGAGAGGGCTGGAATATTCTCCTTTTTCCAACCTGTTTTTGACGCTTTTCGGACATCGGTTTCGGAAGCTTAAATTTCTACCGTTAACGCTGTGGAAATCGCTGATTGAATTGTTAATAAAAACTGCATCGCATCTGGGTTTTATGCCGGTTTAAGGGTCGAAATTCTTATCTTTGGGAACCTTATTTTTTAGTGTAATAATTGATAAAATAAAATGTCAGAAGAAGAGAAAAAACCACACGAATATTCGTCGAGTAATATTCAGGTATTAGAAGGGCTCGAGGCGGTTCGGAAACGACCGGCCATGTACATTGGTGACATCGGGGTCAGAGGGCTGCATCACCTTGTATATGAGGTAATCGACAACTCGATTGATGAGGCGATGGCAGGATACTGTGATCGTATCATGCTGACCATTCACGATGGAAATTCGATAACTGTTCAGGA
>CAZJLZ010000425.1:0-8053 GCA_964546775.1 uncultured Cryomorphaceae bacterium
TCTCCCTGCACCTGATACAATACATTTGGAGATAACGTAACTCCGTTTTCTTCCCTTCCTACGGGGTAGGTTGCACCGGCATGTGCTGTCCATCTCCGGGGTAAACGGCTTGTGTCAACAATCAATGATTCATTTGGCTGAGCCAGGTGATGAGAAGCCAGACCAACAAAATAAGTTTCGTTGAAAACCAGAATTCCACTGGAAAAGTCGATGTTGTTGACCACACCGCCACGGGGAATATCCTGTGTCTGAAAAATAAAACCTCGACGGGGATCAATTTGATCTCCGAAAGTTAGTTTACTCCAGTCAAGAGATTTCTGAAAATACGTGACTTCAAATCCAACTTTTATGGACCATGTTTTGGAGAGCGCCCGTTGGTATGAGTAGATCGCACTCAACCGTGTGGTGTTCAGGGTGCCTTTCCCGGCAACATCATTGGTGATTAAGATCCCGAGTCCGCCCGATATCGGATCAATATGTTGATCGTACGATGCACTGTACGTCACAAATGTACCGGAAATGGCTGGCCATTGATTCCGGTAATTCAAAACAGCTCTCGGACACCTTGCGCTACCCGCAAATGCAGGGTTCAGGTATAGTGGATTCGCATAAAACTGCGAAAACTGTGGATCCTGTGCCTTCCCCTCTTTTTGCCAACAAAATGAAAGCGCAAGTGTTATGACTGCTATCGGCAATAAAATTCTCAACATATCGCTCAAATGATGCAATTTTTTGAAGCACCAATAATACGAATTATTTTTAAATGCCACAGATAACGCAATGTTCTACAATATTATTTTTGTTCACTCGTTAAGGCAATGTTTACGGAGCAACCGGAGTAAAAGTTAGTTTTTTCCGGACATGAAAATCGGTATAGTGAATCGAATGAACCAAAATTGGCCAGGCTTATGCCTGTTCGTTATCCAATTGTTTTTATCGGTGTATGGTTTTGCCCAGGCCAGGACAGTTGTTACAGATCTGAATTGGCGGGGGGTACAGGAGTTTGAAGTGAGTCCTGAACTTCGAACATTGAGTCTTTACTTCGATGGTGCTTTTTATACAGGTACGCATCGCAATCCGGTGTATTCCTATCAGCGCGTGATACAGGGCAGACCTTCGAGAGTAAATGCTGAAATAAAGAATACGGTTTTTGAGGCCTTAAGTTCGGCTGAGTTGGAAGCTGTGGATGCAGATTCGATATTTACTGAAATTCGAATTGAATCACGGATAGCCCTGTCCCGCGGAAAAGCATATGCAACTGCCGAGTTTGTTCCGCTTAGAAAAAACAGTTCCACAGGGTTAATTGAAAAGCTGGTGCGTTTTGAACTTGTTGTGAACACCACGGGCTCAATGATAATACCCGGTCGTAATTCCAGAACGACCAGTTCGGTAATGGCCTCTGGAAATTGGTATAAGATTGGAGTTGCGAAAGACGGAGTGTACCGGATCACGTATGACTATCTGGAGAATATTGGGATAGATTTAAACAATGTTCAACCGGATCAGATAAATATATATGGAAACGGAGCCGGATTACTACCCATGGCCAATAGCCAGCCAAGACCGGATGATCTTCAGGTAAATGCCATTGAGATTATCGGTGACGAGGATGGTTCTTTCGATCAGTCTGATTATATCCTCTTTTTTGCCAAAGGTCCGCACAGATGGAACTATGATGACGAGTTGGAAGAGTTCCAACATACCAAACATCTGTATACCGATACCTCGTTTTATTTTATCGCAGTCGACGCAGGAACGCCCAAAAGAATCAGTACAGTGGGTTCCTCTTCGGCCCCGGCTACCCATACGGTCAATTCTTTTGATGACTATATGTTCTATGAGCTCGATCAGGTTAACCTCATAAAAAGTGGAAGAACGTGGCTTGGCGAAGTTTTTGACCTTCAGAATTCCTATAGTTTTTCAGGAGATCAATTTACATTTCCGAATATCAGGACAGATGCTGAGGCGAAAGTAAGGGTAGATGTAATGGCCCGGACCATTGGGAATACCAGTAGTTTCAATATTTCTGTAAATGATGATGCATCCGGCTCATTAAGTGTTTCCGGGGTGTCTGGAAATTATACGACCCCCTATGCCCAGACTGGAAGCACCAGACTTGATTTTCTCCCGGGTACACCGAATTTTAATATTCAAATTGATTTTCAGCCAAATGCTTCGTCAAGCAAAGGTTGGTTAGACTTTATTTCAGTCAATGTCCGTCGTAATCTAACAATGAGTGGAAATCAAATGTTCTTTCGTGACATTCAGTCGACTGGGGCCGGTAATGTGGCAGAGTTTACGTTGAATAACGCCGGTTCTGTTCGCAGGATTTGGGATGTGACTGATCCTACCAACACATCATCAATAGATTATGGCCCCGATGCCTCGGTGATCACTTTTAGAAGAAATGCTTCAGAATTGAAAGAGTATTTAGCAATTACGGAATTTGCTTTTCCGCAGCCAACATTTTTTGGTACAGTTCCCAATCAGAATCTGCACGCACTCGGTATACAACAACCCGTTGATATGGTCATTGTCACACATCCTCGGTTCTATCAGGAAGCTCTGGATCTCGCTGGTTTTCACACCAATCATACGATCGATCCTGTGTATACCGAGGTAGTTACGAACCAACAGGTTTACAATGAATTTTCGTCAGGAATGCCGGATGTGACAGCTATTAAAGACCTCATGCGACTGTTGTATGAAAGAGCGGAAGGTGATGAATCGCTGATGCCAAAATACCTGTTGCTGTTTGGAGACGGGTCTTTTGATAATCGTAGCAAATCCGCCAATAATACCAATTTCATTCTTACCTTTCAATCAGAAATGTCGCATAATCCGGTCCAATCTTATGTTTCGGATGATTATTTCGGATTACTCGATTTCAATGAAGGTGAATCCGTATCTGATAAAGTAGATATTGGTGTAGGACGCCTGGTTGTAAAAAGCAAAGAAGAAGCGCAGGGTGTTCTAAAGAAGATTAAACAGTACATGTCAACGGATTTTGCTGCTGATGTGGCGCATTGTTCAGGAATAGGGACGAGTGTTTTTGGCGAATGGAGAAACCGATTGGTTTTTATCGGCGATGATGAAGATGGTAATGACCACATGGAACAGACAGATGATCTCACGGCTATTGCCCAGGAAGAAGAGCCTGATTTTAATATCACTAAAATCATGATGGATGCCTATCCGCAGGAATCTACTCCTGGCGGGAGTCGGTATCCTGATGTAAGTAAATTATTCAAAGACAATGTTGAGCGTGGCGCTTTGTTGGTGAATTATGTGGGGCATGGGGGTGAAGTCGGCTTGGCCCACGAACGTATCTTGGATATTTCCACTATCCGGAACTGGAACAACATCAACTCTCTACCGCTATTTGTTACGGCCACTTGTGAATTTACCCGTTTTGATGATCACAGCCGTACTTCAGCCGGCGAATATGTACTTCTGAACCCCAATGGAGGAGGAATCGCATTGTTATCAACCACCCGATTGGTGTATTCAAATCCTAATTTCACCCTTTCTCAGAATTTTTACAACAATGTATTTAAGCACAACGAAATACCTGATCTGAGATTGGGTGATATTTGTCGCGAAACAAAAGTGGCCACTGGGGGATCAGTCAATAAACGGAGTTTTATGCTGATTGGTGATCCTGCCATTAAACTAGCCTATCCACAGAAGAAAGTATTCACTACTTCCGTTACGGATACACTCGACAATCCACTCGACACCCTTCAAGCTTTAGGGAATGTAAAAATTACCGGCTATGTAGGTAATCAAGATGGTACTTTGATCGATGATTTTAACGGTGTTGTAACGGTAACAGTTTTCGATAAAGCCAGTGAAATAATAACTCTTGCGAACGACGGCGGATCACCATTTGAATTTTCTACTCATAAAAATGTAATCTATCGCGGAAAGGCCGGAGTAAATAATGGTCATTTTGACGTTACTTTTATTATTCCCAAAGACATTAATCTGGCTGTAGATTCTACGGGCAGGATCAGTTATTATGCCGTTTCAGAAACCTATGATGCACACGGCCATCAAGGAAATATCACCATTGGAGGGATCGATGAAAATGCTGCTATCGATGAGGTAGGACCAGAGGTAGAGTTGTATATGAATGACGAAAATTTCGTAATGGGTGGAATGACCGATGAGAGTCCGATCATTTTTGCGAAATTGAGGGATCAAAGCGGAATCAATATGGTAGGAACCGGAATTGGACATGATCTGGCCGCTACTCTGAATGACAATACTTCAGAAACGATAGTTCTCAATGAATTTTACGAATCAGATGTAGATACATATAAGAGCGGTAGCATCCGGTATCAGCTGCAGGATTTACCCGAAGGGGAACACAAGTTAAAGGTGAAAGTATGGGATGTACACAATAATTCTGGTGAAGGCTATACCGAATTTGTTGTGGCCGAAAGCGAAGAATTCGTGCTTTCCCACATCCTGAATTATCCGAATCCATTTACGACATACACAGAGTTTTCATTCGAGCACAATCAGGTTTGCAGTTTCCTCAATGTCCAAATTCAGGTGTTCACGGTATCCGGAAAATTGGTAAAAACGCTAAGCACTGTTTCTCATACCGATGGATTCCGTGTAGAACCTATAGCCTGGAACGGATTGGATGATTACGGTGATCAATTGGCCAGAGGAGTATATGTTTATAAGGTCAAAGTTCGTAACCCGGCCGGCGAAAAGGTCGAGAAGTTCGAAAAACTAGTGATATTAAAGTAGTTGAGTAACCCTGATTTTTACTTTATATTTGCAACCCTTTTAAGACAACCATTTTTATGAAGAGCATATTAGTATTTTTAATCTCCTTGTTGGGTGTATCAACGGCAGTCGCACAAGCCGATTGTTATGGCGCTGTTTCCGGAACGGATTGTAGTCAATCGAATGTGATCACCACTGCTGTACCGTTCCTTACCATTACACCCGATTCGCGTTCAGGTGCCATGGGAGATGCCGGTGCAGGGATTTCTCCGGATGCCAATGCACAGTTTTGGAATGCATCCAAACTTGCTTTTGCAGAGAATGAAATGGAGATATCGCTTTCCTACAGTCCATGGCTGCGCAATCTGGTTAACGATATGCACCTTGCCTATTTATCGGGGTATTATAAACTCAACCGACGTTCAGCCATTGGAGCTTCACTTCGTTATTTTAACCTTGGTAGTATAACATTCACAAATGAAAATGCAGATGTTATCCGGGAGCATACACCCAACGAATTTGCTTTCGACCTTTCGTATTCTCTTCAATTATCTGATCGGTTATCCGGCGGGATTACTGCCCGCTATGTGAACTCAAACCTCACGGGTGGTACGTCAGTAGGGGGTGCCGATTCACGCGCGGGCCAGGCCTTTGCAGTGGATGTTTCCGTATTCTACCAGAACAATGAACTTGAAATTGGGGATATGGACGCCGCGTTTGGACTGGGAGCGGTAGTTAGCAACATTGGGAACAAAATGGCCTATACCAATACTGCTGATCGTGATTTTATTCCGATCAATCTTCGGTTGGGGCCTTCCCTGCAACTGGATATAGATAATTTCAATCAATTGACATTTGCAGTTGACTTTAACAAACTGCTGGTGCCTTCACCACCACTGTACAACAACGACCTTGAAATTGTAGCAGGTAAAGACCCAGATGTTGGTGTGGCAACTGGAATTTTTCAGTCATTTTATGACGCTCCAGGTGATGCGGTTAAAGATGAAGCCGGGAATCCTGTCTATCTGGATAATGGTCAGGTCGACATTAAATCCGGAACTGCATTTCGTGAAGAATTGCGTGAAGTGACGATCGGTGGTGGTGTAGAATATATGTATGCAGAACAATTTGCAGTGCGTGCCGGATATTTTCACGAGCATGCCACTAAGGGAAACCGAAAATTTCTAACCTTTGGTGTGGGTGTGTCCTATTCGGTATTCACCATTGATTTCAGTTATATTGCCGCTCTCAACAGGGTCAATCCCCTCGCTAATACCTTGCGTTTCAGCCTTCGCTTGCGATTCGAAGATTTAAAAGATCGTCCATCAGGGGAAGCATCCAATTAAGTCATGAAAATAAGAGTCGGTTTCGGATATGATGTGCACGAACTGCGCGCCAATCATCCATTTTGGATTGGTGGAGTCAGGGTTGAGCACCACAAAGGAGCCTTTGGTCATTCCGATGCTGATGTGCTATTGCACGCAATATGTGACGCGATTCTCGGAGCGCTTAATTTGCGCGATATCGGTTCTCACTTTCCCGATACTTCGGATGAGTTTTCGGGTATCGACAGTAAAATTTTGCTAAAGAAAGTCGTCGGTCTCATGAAAGAAAGAAATTTTGGCGTGGGCAACATCGATTCCACCATTTGCCTGGAAAAGCCTAAAGTTAACCCATACATTCCTGAGATGCAGAAAGTAATCGCTGGATTGTGCGAAATTGATGTTCAGGACGTCAGTATCAAAGCTACGACCAGCGAGAAGATGGGATATGTAGGCCGCGAAGAAGGGGTGTTTGCTCAGGCTGTTGTGCTGTTGCAATCTGCCAGATAAAAATTCCGAAGACTAATTTCTGGTTTAGGATCGGTCCTCGAAAGAGTGCGACTGCTCATCTTCATAATAGAAAATTCGGATGTTGGCTGTGTCTCTTAAGAAATCGATATTACCAATTTCAATCCTGTTGATGTGAAGTCCGGTTCGTTGAGTGAGATCGGTCATCAGGTCTTCGTAGCGCTCCGGCACGATCAAATCAATCCGCTCGTAAACAATCTTTTTGGTAGTCTCGTGTTTGAGCAGGAAGACTTTTTCAAGCGCATAAGCGGCCAGTACAATGGCGAAGTTGGTGAGGACAAGTTCTGTGTGACTAACTTTTTTGTTGGCCAAGGCGTTGATAACCGAAACACCAATAATTAAAAACAAATAGGTCATTTCCTTAATCGGAATGGGGTCGGTACGGTACCGTATAATTCCGAAAATAGCGAACAGCCCCAATGCAAAACCAAGTTCCAGTCGAACATTCTCCAATAGTGAGCACAGAAAGAAAATGGTGATACTGATAAGAATATAGGTGAACAGATAATCCTTTCGTCGCGCAATCGGGTAATAGATAAACCGAACAATAATCAGTACGATAAAAATATTAAAGGCAAACCGGATGAACATCTTCAAAAGGTCCTCCATCTCAAGAACCGGCATCTCCATGAACTGCAGAGTGCCACTTTTTGTTCGCGAGAACCATTCCACCGTTGTCTGTAGTATCAGCTCTGTTTCCATGTTATGGAAAAACGTAATTATTTCAAGCCACCAGCCCATTTGTTATTTTATTTAGGTTCCGAATTTTTGGTTTAAAGCGATTGTATTTCAGGTTTTTGTTCAATAGGGCTGAACCAATGCAATATTTACTAATCCTGGAGTCCCTGATCCTTAGTTTTTTGGCCATTTCAGCAAACGGACTATTGCGGTTGATTCGTTCCTGCTTTAGTTCGGCAATGATTACATTGGGCAATTCCAATTCCTGACCTCCCAATTCGAATTTTAGATTGTAATCAATCGTTAACCGCTCTTTCAATTCCTGATTCACCAATGTAATCCTGTGAAAACTATTCCAGATTTTCGGTTCCAGATCAGATTGAAGTTGGGTAATATCAGTAACAAAATTTTCATGTTCGGCCGAAAGTTTGTCTTCAAAATCGGCAACTTTAATCCTTTTTTTAATCGTTTGTCCTTTGTTGTTCTTGAATTTTATCTCAAGAAAACACAGATTGCTATCCAGATATTTCCTGAAGCGCACCTTATTTCGGTTGAGTTTGCCATTCTGATGTTGAAGATAAAACGTACAACCAGCGGTATCGAAATAGAGAGTTTTGTACCTGCTGCTTCTTACTTCACCCACCACCAGAACCCTGTAATCGTGCTTAACACCCTCCAGAAGAGGTATGAGTTCATCGGCACCAAATACATATTTAGTATCGGTGCGTTTCATCAATTGCACAGCATCCATTTCGCTCAAATCGATGGGTGCGAATTCCGAT
>CAZJLZ010000426.1:0-3287 GCA_964546775.1 uncultured Cryomorphaceae bacterium
CCGGTCGCGAAGAAGGCGTCGTCACTTTATCCTTTACATACGCGATGTAGAAAATTTTCGCTTTTTCGATGCCCTTGTCATCATACATCAACAAATGACCCGCTGTAGCTGTGTAGTTCAGTTTCTCACCGTTTATGGTGATGCTGTGATTGGTAACAGAAGGCTCTGGAAATTCAAATGCTGATTTTGGTTTGTCTTCCTTCTTATCCTGTGCATGGCCGGAGTTTGGAAAAGTCCATAAAATCAACAGACTGACAATGGAAACAATCGTTCTCAAGATCATTATTTTCGCGGTATTGATGAAAAACGAAAATACACTTTTGCGTGGAAGACCATCCATCATTCCGCTTCACATCTCAGGAAGTAATTAACTTTGGGATTCAACTCCACTTTCATGATTTACGAATTTGATGGCTTTAAACCTGTTGTTGCCGAATCGGCATTTGTTCATCCGCTCGCAGCTGTTACCGGAAATGTGATTATCGGAGAGGATGTGTATATCGGTCCGGGCGCGGCAATTCGTGGTGATTGGGGTAAAATTGTGATCTCTGACGGATGCAATGTTCAGGAAAACTGTACGATCCATATGTTTCCCGGAACTGAGGTGTTGCTCGAAGAAGGAGCGCACATTGGTCACGGAGCCATTATTCACGGTGCTCATATCGGCAAAAACTGTTTAATTGGGATGAATGCAGTTTTGATGGATGACGTCGTTGTCGGTGAACAATCGATCATCGGTGCTTTGGCCATGGTGCCGGCTAAAATGCAGATCCCGCGCCGCAGTCTCGTGGTTGGAAATCCGGCAAAAGTCATCAAAGAAGTTTCTGACGAAATGATGGCGTGGAAAACGGAAGGAACACGTTTATATCAGCAACTTCCAGCGGATTGTCATCAGCATCTTTGGGAATGCGAACCGCTGCGTGAATCCGAACCGAACCGACCAACCCAAAGCAAGAGCTACGAAATCTGGAAAGACCGAAAGAAAACCTAAATCAATGCGCCACGACTACTCTTTGGTGAAATTTCTTCCCATCCTGGGCTGTAACGGAAATATGATAAATTCCGTCGGTCAGATCTGAAGTATCGAACGTAAAGCCGGAACCGCTTCCATTTCGTGTAAATGATTTGATCATCCGTCCGTTTTGATCACGGATGACAATCAGCAACTCATCAAAGCTTCCAGGAAATTGCACAGTTATAAATTCACCGGCGGGATTCGGAAATAAAATCAGTTCGTCGTTTTGCAGAGGTTCGATCGAAGTTGGAAAACAATTGTAGAGATTGAAGGAATGGTTTACCGTTTCATCCTCCAATAACCAACCAGATGGACCAATAGCCAGAGAACTGCTGTAGTGCAAAGAATAGGAAACAGCTACACCTTCAAATCCTGATAATCCAAGTTCCAGTTCGTAATCACATCCTTCCGGAAGGCACAATTCCCAATTAATAAGAGCCGCAGCACTGTCCAGTTGGATTATGACTAGCTCTGTTGTCTCACCGGATGAATAAGTAATATTCCATGAAACAGTTCCTGCTGTTGCCACTGAATCCTCGGCAGTTATATTCATGGTCAGTGTCAATGGTACACATTCCTGAACTGGCCACAATAGATAATCGTCTTCAAAAGTACATTCCAGATTTTCGTAATTAAAACTCCACAATTCCAAGGTGGCTGGTATGGTCACTCCGGGTTCGATGTCCATATCGATGATGTCTACCTGGTGAATCTGTTCGATGGACATGCCGAAAAAATTCAGCGTTTCCATAGCCAGAATGAAATCATTGTCATCAACCAGTGAAAACGTTGGGTAACTGATGAAATTATCGAAATCGGTATAAGCCGACCGAACCATAATTTGGTTGGTGTTGAATGGGTTGAGTTTGATGTCGAGCACCTGTACCGAATCACAATTCCCGACCTGGGCGGAAAGCATAGTGGAGATCAAATTAAATGATAAAAGAGCTGACAATAACAAAAAAGGCTTCATGGATGGTTCGGTTGTAGAATGCTAAATTTACGTCAATTCTCTTTCGTTCGTAATATGACCAAACAAAAATTAGTTGTACTCAGTGGTGCCGGTATGAGCGCCGAAAGCGGAATTTCTGTTTTTCGTGGTGCCGGCGGTTTGTGGGAAGGATATTCTATTGAAGAAGTGGCTTCTCCCAAAGGTTGGGCCCGACAACCTGAAGTAGTATTGGAATTTTACAATCAGCGGCGCAAACAAATCATGTCGGCGGAACCGAATAAAGGTCATCGGGTGCTTGCAGAGCTCGAAACGGATTTCGATGTAATCATAATTACTCAGAATATCGATGACTTGCACGAGCGGGCGGGATCTTCGAAAGTAGTTCACCTGCACGGAGAAATTATGAAGGCGCGTAGTACTGCCAATCCGACGCTCATCAAAACGCTCGATCACTGGGAATTGTGCTGGGGTGACCGGTGTGAACAAGGATCCCAACTGAGGCCACACATTGTATGGTTCGGAGAACCTGTACCTATGATTGAAGTTGCATCCGATATTGTCTCTGAAGCCGATTATGTCGCAATAGTTGGTACTTCCATGACGGTTTATCCCGCGGCGAGTTTGGTGCACTATTGTTCCGACCAATCTGAAATTTATTGTATCGATCCCAGTATTCCGGTTCTGCCGAAAAGAAACCCTCCCATTATTCCGATTCCCAGAGGAGCCGGTGAAGGAATTACAGAATTGAAGCGTTTGTTACTAAAACAGTAACCCCCAGTGAAAAGAACTAATGAAGCAACACCTTACCGTTGATCACCTGATCTCCTACCTGAATTCGATACAGATAAATTCCACTGGCGCTAGCGGGTAAAACAATCCGATGTTCTCCGGAAGGAATGTTTTCTTGTTTCCAGATTGCCTTTCCGGTAATATCAAATACCGCAGCTTGTGAAATCGACTGTGGATTCATGATGTGCATCACATTACCGGCGGTGAACTGAATATTTACCAGTGAGACCTGCTCGTTGATACCAATTGTAATACACTCGCCTGGTGTCCAGGAAGTAACGCCATTGTAATAATAGGCATAACAATCATTGCTGTAGGTAATACCGTCACATCCACAAACCGGATCATACTCTTCTGTACAAGCGATTTCCATATCAATGACATCCTGATTAATACACATTGTACTGTCGTGACAAGCAGCACAATCGGCAAGAGTCGCATGGAATGCTTCCGAGTAATCGATACCGTCGACTTCGTATCCGCACCCGGATAACGAGACGCATTCACCGTTGTAGAAAGCTATTCCAAGGG
>CAZJLZ010000427.1:0-3431 GCA_964546775.1 uncultured Cryomorphaceae bacterium
TACATCCAGCGAACAACGGTCTGATACGCTCGAAACAGATCAAATTCCTGACAGCCTTGAAAGCGAGTTGTTTTTTTCTGATCCCAATGTTGCTTCGCACGAAGTAATTGTATCGGAAAAGGATATCATTCAAAAGGAGCATTCTCCTACCAAAGCAGCCATTTTCTCAGCAATTGTACCTGGTTTGGGACAAGCCTACAACAAGAAGTATTGGAAAATTCCTATTGTTTACGCAGGCTTGGGTGTCTCGGTGTATTTCCTCCAGTTCAATATAGGCGAGATCAACTATTTTAAAACGCACTATCGAAATGCTGTGGATGACGATCCTGCAACGCTGAATACGTCGGGATACAATACCGGTGTGCTTCAGGATCTGATCACTCAGCACAGAAAATGGCGCGATTATTCTTATCTCGGACTCGTGGCAGTTTACCTGCTGAACATTCTGGATGCCAACGTAGACGCACATTTATTCTATTTTGACGTGAGCAAAGATCTGTCTATGGGCGTGTATCCATCCCTTCAGGGAACCACTCAACCCAGCCCTGGCATTACCTTGTGTCTTAAATTGTAAATTTGGCGCATCAGTTACTCTCCATGAATATTGCTCTCATCGGATACGGAAAAATGGGTAAAACCATTGATGAACTAGCCACCCGGCAAGGTCATAGAATTGTTGCTCGCATCGATAGACAATCGGGAAACCACGTGCTTCCCGAAAAATGCGATGTTGCGATAGAATTTACCAATCCTGAATCTGCTCCCGGCAATATCTCTGCCTGCATTGATCAAAACATTCCGGTTGTCACCGGATCCACAGGGTGGTATAAAAAACTACCAGAAATAATCCAACTTACCGAACAAAAGAACGGTGCATTGCTGTATTCATCAAACTTCAGTATTGGGGTTAACCTTTTTATGGAGGTAAACCGGGTGTTGGCGCAATTGATGAATACCCAGCGCCAATACGACGTATCTGTCTCGGAAACGCATCATACAGAGAAATTGGATTCCCCGAGCGGAACGGCCATTACGCTTGCCGAGGAAATAGTCCGCAATTTAGAACGCAAACACGATTGGACAGATCAATTGAAAAAAGAAGATGGGAAACTTTTTATTACCGCTCACCGCGAATCCGGTGTGCCCGGAACACACAAAATACTTTACCATTCAGTTGTTGATGAAATTGAGCTGATTCACCGGGCCAAAAACAGATCCGGATTTGCCAATGGCGCCATTTCTGCCGCAGAATGGCTACGCGGAAAAAAGGGTGTTTTTACGATGAAAGATGTTTTGAACTTAAACCAAAATAAATGATTGCAGTTATCATATTCTACCTTACCGTTCTCGCCTACTTTGGCAGTTTCTGGAAGCTATTTGCCAAAGCCGGACGGCAGCCGTGGGAAGGAATTGTACCGGGATACAATCTATACGTCTGGCTAAAAGTCATCAGGAAGCCATGGTGGTGGCTGTTGCTGCTCATCGTTCCGGGCGTAAATTTCCTGATGTTGATTGTAATGAATGTAGAGTTAGGAAGATGTTTCGGGAAGCGTACTTTCAAAGATGACCTGATCATGATTTTCCTTCCTTTCATCATGATACCCTTATTGGCCTTTAAAGACGACGTGAAATACACAGGCCCGATCGATTTCAAAAAAGAGAAGAAAGGTTTTGGCCGTGAGTGGGTTGACGCGATCATTTTTGCCGTAGTTGCGGCAACCATCATCCGGGTATTCTTCATCGAAGCATTTACGATTCCCACACCTTCAATGGAAAAATCGATGCTCGTAGGAGACTATCTGTTCGTGAGTAAGGTGAGTTACGGCGCGCGTTCGCCGATGACCCCGATTGCGTTTCCGTTTGCACACCACACCATGCCGTTTATCAATACAAAATCGTACGTTGAATGGCAAAAACTCCCCTACTTCCGCCTGCCGGGTCTGGGAGATGTAGAGCGCTTTGATGCCACGGTATTCAACTACCCGGAAGGTGATACGGTTGTTACGAATTTCCAGAACCAGAGCTATTATCAGCTGATCAGGGATCATGGGCGCAAAAAGGTCTGGAACGAAAACTATAAGGTTCAGCAGGAAATCAATGGTCAGCGGGGGTTTTTACCGATGGGAGAGATTGTCGTCCGACCCATTGACAAAAGAGAGAATTACATCAAGCGCTGTATTGGACTTCCGGGAGAAACCATTGAAATTGTAGATCGTGCAATACTGATCGACGAAAAATCGATTGACAACCCGGAAAAAGCTCAGTTTATGTATGATGTTTTTACGAGCAGCGCACTGAATTCACGAATGATGAAAAGCCAGTACGATATCAATTCAGACGCGATGTTCGAAATTCGGCCGGACAATCATTACATCATTTATATGAGCGAAGATGTTGCTGCTGCCGTTGAAGAATTTAAAAATGTAGACGCGGTACAGGTGCGCAATCAGGAAAAAGACGATGAAACAAACCGCGGCCAAATCAATCCGATATTCCCGAATCATCCCGATTACAACTGGACTGCCGATAATTTCGGACCGCTGTGGATTCCGAGTGCTGGAGAAACCATAGATCTCACGCTCGAAAACCTTCCACTTTACCGTCGCGCGATTGATCTTTACGAAGACAACGATCTGGAGGTTCGCGATGGTAAAATATACATCAACGGATCGGAGGCAAATTCCTATACTTTCAAGCAGGACTACTTTTTCATGATGGGTGACAACCGACACAATTCTGCCGATTCGCGGATGTGGGGATTTGTTCCTCAGGATCACATCGTCGGTAAAGCGGTGCTGGTCTGGTTCTCGAAAGATCCATCAGGAAACGGATTTTTTAAGGGCATCCGCTGGAATCGGGTTTTCTCGCTGGTCGACTAAATTTCAGGTTTGAAGCGTCATCGCATTTGGAAAGACTGGTTAAAATCATTCATCCTTGCCGTGATTCTGGTTTGGTTTATCACCACTTTTCTGGTGAGTCCAAAGGTAATTTCCAAATCATCGATGGAACCGAATTTTTTTCCCGGCGACCTTGTTTTGGTGAGTATGTGGCCACTCGGGCCACGGTTTCCGGTGAGTCTCGGAATTCCGTTCACATCTGTCAGAATCAATACATTTTCACTTCCTGTGTGTAGGGTTCCCGGAAGTGCGGATCTGGAACGAAATGATGTGCTGATTTACAACCATCCCCCCGATAGCGCGGTTATTGACAGAAAAAGAATTCAGGTAAAGCGGTGTATCGGATTACCCGGAGACACCATTCAAATCCGTAGATCGCAAATCTATGTAAACGGCCTCCTGAAAACCGACTCCTTTCCTACCCTCTCAAATTACGAAATCCGTTGTTCCCGGCAGGAATTCATTGCGATAAGCGAACCAATTGATCCGCGTGGTGAAAGAAGTCAGTACAGCAAGGACGGCGTTCATCTCATC
>CAZJLZ010000428.1:0-5957 GCA_964546775.1 uncultured Cryomorphaceae bacterium
TGTTGTTTTCTCGATCATGCTCATCGCACCATCCTGGGGAGGGATGCTGAATGGTTTACTCACCCTTCGCGGAGCCTGGGACCGGGTGCGTGAAGACCCGGTACTGAAATTCCTGGTGGTGGCCATCACCGCTTATGGTATGGCAACTTTTGAAGGTCCGATGATGTCTTTGAAATCCGTCAATGCCATTTCGCACTTTACCGACTGGACGATTGCGCATGTACACGTTGGCGCGCTCGGTTGGAATGGCTTCCTGACTTTCGGAATGTTGTACTGGTTGATTCCGGTGATTTACCGAACCAAATTACATTCGGTGAAACTCGCGAATGCGCATTTCTGGATCGGTACATTGGGAATTCTGTTTTATGCGCTTCCACTGTACTGGGCCGGATTCACACAAAGTTTGATGTGGAAGGAATTTACACAGGAAGGATTGCTGGCCTATCCGAACTTTCTCGAAACAGTTACCCAGATTATCCCAATGTATGCCCTCCGTGCTTTTGGAGGACTGCTTTATTTAGCAGGGGCTATACTCGGTGCAGTCAATCTTATAAAAACAGCCAAACAAGGGAATTTTCTGGCCAATGAAGAAGCCGAAGCTCCGGCTTTACAGAAACACGTTTATATTAAAGGAGAGGGTTGGCACCGTTGGTTGGAGCGCAAACCCGTTCAACTCATGGTTCTTTCCCTGTTGGCGGTGGTCATCGGCGGAGCCATCGAAATGATTCCCACGTTCCTCGTAAAATCAAACGTACCGACCATCAGCAGTGTCCAGCCATATACACCGTTGGAATTAGAAGGTCGGGATATTTATATCCGAGAGGGTTGTTACAACTGTCACTCCCAGATGGTTCGACCTTTCAGGGATGAAGTGGCGCGGTATGGTGAGTATTCAAAAGCAGGAGAGTTTGTGTACGACCATCCGTTTCAATGGGGCTCAAAGAGAACCGGCCCTGATTTGCACCGAACCGGAACCGGAAATATCAATGCTAAACCGAGTGCATGGCATTACCACCATATGTTGGATCCGCGAACCATGTCACCTGGTTCCATTATGCCGCAATATCCATGGTTGATAGATGATGATCTGAATACCGACCTCACAGCAAGAAAAATTGTTGCGATGCAGAAACTGGGGGTTCCTTATCCCGACGGATTCGAAGATCAAGCAGTAGATGACCTGATGGCTCAGGCTGAAAGAATTACAGCGGAACTCGCCCAAAACGATATTGAAGTGGAACCGAATAAAGAAATCATCGCTGTGATTGCCTATCTCCAGCGACTCGGGACAGATATTCTGGTACATGAAAACGAAGCTCAAATAACTGAATAGCCATGCTAAAATTCATCAAAGGTCATATGGAAAGCATCGATGGAATTGCCATCTATCCAATCATTTCCTTCATCATTTTCTTTGCCTTTTTCACCATTCTGGGGATTGTGGTCTTTACCCAGCGTAAAGATTATTTCCAGAAGATGAGCAATTTACCATTGGAAGATTCTGCGTCGAAAACCGAAAAAATGAACGACTATGAATGATTCATTAAAACTGAAAACAGGATTTTTCGCTGTGGGAATGTTGGTGCCCGCTTCTCAGGCAATGGCTCAAACACAACATGTGCAAGAGGCGAATTTTGATTTGCTCTATGGATTGTTGATTGGTTTCGGTGTTTTGTTCCTGATCATCGTTCTCGTGCTCAACAGCGTGATTAAAAGCATGGCTGACAATAAAGAGCTATGGAAACCCAAACCGTCCAAACATACTGGAACAATGTTGGCTTTGATGCTGATAATGATGTCAGGGCATGGTAGTGCCCAAACCGCAGAACCGTCATTTTTCAGCGAATTTGCCAATTACCCAACATCTTTGTGGATGTTGATTTTGATGAATCTTTTTCTGATTGCCGTAATTGGAATTCAGCTCAGGGTTTTTCGCAAATTGATCGATTCGTTGCGCGTTCAGAATGCGCCGGAGAAAGAAGAGCCGGAAGAAACTGTAATAGTTGAAACTGAGAATTTGTGGTTGAAGAACATCATGAAAAAACTCACCCGGACGGTACCGGTAGAGCGGGAAGAAGAGGTAATGACCGACCATTCCTACGATGGGATTCGCGAGTTGGACAATGTTTTGCCCCCGTGGTGGGTAGCGTTGTTCTACCTAACGATCATCTTTGCTGTTGTTTACCTGGCGCATTATCATCTTTTTAAAACAGGTGATCTCCAAATAGCCGAATACCATCAATCTATTCAAAAGGCCGATCTGGAAATTGAGGCATATATGGCTACAATGAAAGCTATGGTGGATGAAAAAACGGTGACCCGTGTTTCGGAAGCTGGATTGTTGGCCGATGGCGAAAAGATTTATCTCGGAAACTGCGTTGCGTGTCATGGAATTCAGGGTGAAGGCGGGGTGGGGCCGAATTTCACAGATGAATACTGGATTCACGGTGGTTCTATCAACGACATTTTTTCTGTAATCAAATACGGTGTTCCTTCAAAGGGAATGATTAGCTGGCGCGCACAATTGTCTCCAACAGAAATACAAAATGTATCGAGCTACCTGCTCACGTTTCAAGGAACCGATCCTCCGAATCAAAAAGAACCACAGGGTGAAAAGTACGTTCCGGCTGAATCTGATGTTGACGACTCAGTGGAAAAACAAACTGCAGATTCTGTCGCAACATCGACATCGGGAGATAGTCTGGATCAAAGTCTGTCAACGGGTAAATAAACAATACCGGCATACTTTCCGGTGAGAACAATGAGTGACGAAAGAGAAATTTATGCCGATGAATCGTTTCGCGACTCCATTTCCACAGTTGATGAAAAAGGGAAACGGATATGGATGTTTCCCAAAAAATCACTTGGAAAACTAACCAACTACCGTACGTTGGTGAGTTACGTACTGCTCGTCTTTCTCTTGGCGGGACCGTGGATTCGGATTGACGGAGAACCATTGTTGTTGTTGAATATTCTCGAACGGAAGTTTGTGATTTTCGGCCGCATCTTCTGGCCCCAGGATTTTTATTTATTCGGTCTGGCCATGATTACCGCCGTGGTTTTCATCATCCTTTTTACGGTGGTCTATGGTCGGATCTTCTGCGGTTGGATTTGTCCTCAAACCATATTCATGGAGCATGTCTACCGGAAAATTGAATACTGGATTGAAGGAGACTGGAAGCACCAGAAAAGATTGAGCAGTGCACCGTGGAATGCGGAAAAGATCTGGAAGAGAATGCTGAAACACAGTATTTTTTTATTGATAGCTTTTGCAATTTCAAATACTTTTCTCGCATACATTATAGGAAGCGAACAGTTGTGGGCCATTCAGACCTCCAACCCAATGGATCATCTCGCAGGTTTAGGTGCCCTCCTCGTCTTTACAATTGTTTTCTATTTCGTTTTTGCCCGGCTTAGAGAACAAGTTTGCACCAACATTTGTCCGTACGGTAGATTGCAAGGTGTAATGTTGGATAAGGATTCGATTGTGGTGGCGTACGATTACGTGCGTGGTGAAAAACGGGCGAAATGGCGAAAGGATGAAAACCGCGAGGAGGTTGAAAAGGGAGATTGCATTGACTGCCATCAATGTGTGGATGTGTGTCCCACCGGAATTGATATTCGCAACGGGACACAATTGGAATGCATCAACTGTACCGCCTGCATCGATGCCTGCAACCATATTATGCATAAGGTAGGACAAGAACCCGATCTCATCAGATATGCTTCCGAAAACGGAATTCAAAGCCGCGATTTGAAATTCAAATGGACGAACAGAGTCATAGCCTATACCGGAGTGCTGATTTTGCTACTGGGCTTTATGTCTTTTTTGTTGATTTCCCGAACAGACATATCAGCAACCATTTTACGAACACCCGGAATGATTTATCAAAAGCAAAACGATGGCCGCGTCAACAATCTCTATAACTACAAACTGATCAATAAAACCAATCGCGATATGGAGTTGGAGATTCGACTTATGAACGAAACCGGTGAATTAAAATTGATTGGATCAAATTTGCACATAGAAAGGCAAGGCTTGGCCGAAGGTGCGTTGTTTGTCATTTTCGACCGGGCAGATATCATCAATAGAAAGATGAAAGTAAAAATCGGAATCTATTCCGAGGGTAAACTCATTGAAACCACGACAACAACTTTTATAGGACCTTAATAAAATGAACTCATGAACTGGGGATGGAAAATAGCATTGGGATACAGCGCATTTGTGGTGTTTATCCTGTTTATGGTGTACAGCGCAAACCAGGTTAAATTTCAACTGGTTACTCCTGATTATTACAGTGCAGAAATAGCTTTTCAGGGTCAAATTGACAAATTGCGGAGTGCGCAGGAATCAGGAAACAATGTTGAAATCTATGTCGAATCGGATGGTTTGGCGTTGCATTTCAATAATTTCAATCAAACTTCAGCAATTACGGGAAAAGCTTACTTTTTTCGTCCGTCAGAATCCGGATTGGATCGTGAGTTCCACTGGGAAATGAACGAAGCAGGGATGATGTTTCTCGAAAAAAGTCATTTCTCGAGAGGGCTGTACACCTTTAAGCTGGATGGAGTAGTGGATGGAGAGGCTTTCTACGTTGAGAAACCCGTTTTTATACCCTGATGACGACCGCAGCATTATCGGCAGCGCTTTTGATCGGTCTTGCGGGCAGCCTGCATTGCATTGCTATGTGCGGGCCACTCGCGATGATCGTTCCGTTAAAGGGGAATCGGTGGTTGAGCATTGTGCTCTACAATTTAACGCGAATAACCACGTACGCGCTACTCGGTTTTATTTTTGGTTCGATGGGTTCCAGAATAGAATTTCTGGAGAGTGGCCAGCGCATTTCGGTGGTGCTGGGTATTGCCATCCTGTTAATCTTTGTGTTACCGGTGTTCCTCTCCCGTAAACAGTTGTTTCCACAATTGAATGCTTTTGTAATCAGTAAATATGGACAGCTGGCCCGACCGCTGATGCAATACCGGGGATGGCCTGCACCTGCATTACTCGGATTCGTGAATGGTTTGTTGCCTTGTGGATTGATCTACGTCTCCCTGGCCGGGGCAGTGGCGTCGGGTTCGGGATTGAACGGTGCTATTCTTTTGACGGCCATTGGTGCAGGTACACTACCTGCCATGTTTTCCATGATGGCATTCCGTAGGTTTTTTAAAACCTGGTTGCAAAAAGGAAGCCGCTTGGCTTTACCGGTAATAGCGGGATTTTTGGCGCTGACGTTGGTAGGCCGTGGACTCAACCTCGACGTTCCATTCTTTAGTCCGAAGGTTGAAAAAGTCAATACTGCAACCACCGAATCCTGTCAATAAGCGCTGGTTCCAAAGAAACCGATCATTTTATTTTGCTCAATGAACTTCCCCGTGAGCGTGGGAAGGTGAGGAAGTGATGCTTGCAGCGATCCGAGTGTTCCGGAAACAACGATTGCATTGTTGCTGCAATTGATCTGCTTGAGAATTTTTTCAGGAGATTCATCGGATAGTTTGTAGACGCCAAAATTGACGCAATGCTCTTTCAGATATTCGATCAATAATTTTTCTTCTTCCGGTAAAAAATGTGTGCAGTCGTGGTTGATTTCAAGCAAGGTGACATTCACCCTGCTACAGAAATCACCCATCAGCTGACAAAACTGCCGGATGGATCCAAAATTTGGATTTTGACCGTCGTAGGTGATGAGCACCTCATCAATATGATGGGGTGGGTCCGGAACAACAATCACCGGAACCTGAGCCAGCGCCAGATTTTTGTGATTGGACACTGCATCCAGCCATTGATTTGATGGATCCGATAGCAGCGCTGTTTGCAGAATTATCAAGTCAGTATACCTCGCCTCAAACGCAATATCATCAGCAGTTAATTTTCGTCCGTTTCGAACAACCACCTTAATGTTGGGGTGCGAGCCGAAAGACTGATGCATTTCTGCTGCTGTCTTTCGGTGTTGTGCTTC
>CAZJLZ010000429.1:0-5164 GCA_964546775.1 uncultured Cryomorphaceae bacterium
ATCCTGAAGGAAAAAGGATACATCCTCAACTACAAGTTCGAAGACGACGATAAACAAGGTGTTATCAAAATAGCATTGAAGTACAACCCGCGCACCAAAATCCCGGCAATCCGCAGCATTCAGCGAATCAGCCGACCAGGATTGCGCAAGTACGTAGGTGCCGAAGACCTGCCACGAGTACTCAACGGATTGGGAATTTCCATTCTGTCGACCTCTTCAGGTATAATGACCGAAAAAGAAGCTAAAAAGCATAAAGTGGGTGGAGAAGTGCTCTGCTACATTTATTAAATAAGAAGTTATGTCAAGAATAGGTAAGGCAATCATTCAGCTACCCAAAGGCGTAGAATTTAAGGTGTCGGACGATAACATCGTTACCATTAAAGGGCCTAAAGGCGAACTTACGCAGCCTCTTGCTTCTGACCTTAAGATTAAGGAAGAAGACGGTGTAATCGAGTTGGTTCGCGCCAATGAAGAGAAATCTACCCGCGCGATTCACGGATTGTCACGGGCATTGATCAACAACATGGTCGAAGGCGTATCCAAAGGATTCGTGATTCAGCAGGAGCTGATCGGAGTTGGTTACCGTGCCAAAGCACAAGGCCAGAACCTCGAACTGACGCTGGGATATTCGCACCCGATCCTGTTCCAGATTCCAAAGGAAGTGCAGGTGAAAGCCGAAGCTGAAAAAGGAAAGCCACCAACGATTACTTTGGAGTCTCACGACAAACAATTGATCGGTCAGGTAGCTGCCAAAATCCGATCATTCAGGAAACCAGAGCCATTTAAAGGTAAAGGTATCCGATTCAAAGGAGAACAATTGAGAAGAAAAGCTGGAAAATCAGCTGCAAAATAATTTGAACGATGGCACTTTCTAAACAACAGAGAAGACAAAGAATCAAACGCAGATCGATGCAAACTGTATCGGGTACTGCCGAACGACCCAGGTTGTCTGTTTACCGCAGCAACAAGCAGTTTTACGCTCAGCTTATTGACGACACTACTGGCAATACATTGGTTGCCGCAGGTTCGCTGAAGGTTGACGAAGCCCAGAAAGTAGCCCGATTGGATCAGGCGCGCATCATGGGAAAAGAACTGGCTGAAAAAGCGATGGCAGCAGGATTTTCATCTGTGGTTTTTGACCGCAGCGGATATCTGTACCACGGTCGTGTAAAACAATTTGCTGAGGCAGCCAGAGAGGCAGGCCTTAAATTCTAAGAAAACGAGACATGTCAACAGAAAACATCAAAAGAGTAAAGTCGAGCGACATTGAACTGAAGGATAAGCTCGTTGGAATTAACCGTGTAACCAAGGTGACCAAAGGGGGACGTACCTTTACCTTCTCTGCTATTGTTGTAGTAGGAAATGAGAATGGTGTTGTTGGGCATGGATTGGGTAAATCCAAAGAAGTTACCGGCGCAATCGCCAAAGGTATCGACGATGCAAAGAAGAACCTCATCAAAGTACCTATTGTTAGAGGAACAGTTCCGCACAAACAATACGGTAAATACGGTGGAGCATTCGTTTTGTTGAAGCCCGCAGCAAGTGGTACCGGTGTTATTGCCGGTGGTGCAATGCGTGCAGTTCTTGAGAGCGTTGGTATTCACGATGTACTCGCGAAATCGCAGGGTTCTTCAAACCCACACAACGTGGTGAAAGCTACATTGAATGCGTTGGAAAATATGCGTGATGCATACACCGTAGCTGCTCATCGTGGTGTTACAGTTGACAAAGTATTTAACGGATAAACAGCCCAGATCATGGCCAAAGTAAGAATAGTACAGGTAAAGAGTTCAATCAAACGTCCCAAGGATCAGAAAGCAACATTGGTTGCCCTGGGGATTAAAAGAATGAACCGACCCGTAGAGAAAGAGGTGAGTCCTCAGATCATGGGAATGATAAAGAAAGTTCAGCATATGCTGACTGTAGAAGAAGTAAAGTAATAACACATAATACAAAGAAATTATCATGGATCTGAGTAAATTAAAACCAGCCGAAGGATCTGTTAAGAAGCGCAAGCGAGTTGGTAGGGGAGAAGGTTCCGGTCACGGAGGCACATCCACCCGCGGACACAAAGGCGCTAAATCCCGGTCAGGTTATTCGAGAAAGAAAGGTTTTGAAGGTGGGCAGATGCCACTTCAACGTCGTGTTCCTAAGTTTGGCTTTAAAAACATCAATCGCGTAGAGTATCGCGGTATCAACCTCGATACGTTGCAAAGCCTTATTGAGTCGCACAAATTGAGCGATGTTTCTGTAGATTTCCTCGTAGAGAAAGGTCTGGCGCACAAAGCCGATCGTGTAAAAATTCTCGGACGCGGAGAGCTCAGCTCTAAAGTTTCTGTTAAAGTTCACGCCTTTTCGGCATCGGCCAAAGCTGCAATTGAAAAGCAAGGCGGAGAAGCCATAACCCTTTAAGCACAATGAAGAACTTTATAGAGACCATAAAGAATATCTGGAAAATCGAAGACCTTCGGTTCAGAATCCTGGTTACGCTCGGATTTTTGCTGATCTATCGTATCGGGTCTTTTGTGGTTCTTCCGGGAGTCGACTCTGTCGCATTGGAAGTAGCCAACGAAGGTAGTGGTGGCGGTCTTGGAGATTTGCTTTCTCTCTTTACCGGAGGAGCATTCTCAAGAGCATCCATCTTCGCGCTGGGAATCATGCCTTACATTTCTGCATCGATCATCATGCAGTTGATGGGAGTCGCAGTTCCCGCCATTCAGAAAATGCAGAAAGAAGGCGAGAGCGGACGTAAAAAAATCACCCAATACACGCGTTTGCTGACCATTGTCATTACCGTTTTTCAGGCACCTACCTACATCGTAGCTACCGTACCTGCAGAAGCACGACTCGACGATTCAGCTTTCTGGTGGACCATGACAACGATTATCCTTTCTTCCGGAACCCTGTTTGTGATGTGGCTCGGTGAGAAGATTACCGATAAAGGAATCGGAAACGGTATTTCCATGATCATTATGATCGGAATCATCGCCGGATTGCCAAGTGCCTTCTTCCAGGAAGTGGTTGGACGACTCGGACCAGGTGGTGGTGGAATGGTAATGTTGCTGATTGAAATGTTGATTCTGCTCGTGATTATCGGCGCAACCGTAGCATTGGTTCAGGCCGTGCGACGCGTTCCGATTCAATTTGCCCGACGATCTGCCGGCCCTGCCGGACAACAGGTTCAGGGAGCACGACAGTACTTGCCGTTGAAAGTAAACGCAGCAGGAGTTATGCCGATCATCTTTGCGCAGGCCATCATGTTTGTTCCGCTTTATGTGGCACAGGCTTTGGAAGCAGAGCCGGGAGCATTCCTCAACTCGCTGACAGATTTTAACGGATTGTGGTACAACGTTCTGTTTTTCCTGGTGATCATAGCATTCACGTACTTTTATACTGCGATCACTGTTAATCACAATGAAATGGCCGACAACCTGAAACGTCAGGGAGGTTTTATACCCGGTGTAAAACCTGGGCGTGACACTGCTGATTTCATTGATACTGTTCTATCGCGCATTACTTTACCGGGTTCTATTTTCCTTGGTTTGATAGCTATATTACCAGCATTTGCGGTTCAGTTTGGAGTGAAGCAAGGATTTGCTATCTTCTTCGGAGGAACCTCACTGCTGATTATGGTAGCGGTAATTCTCGATACACTGCAGCAAATTGAAAGTCATTTGCTGATGCGTCATTACGATGGTTTAATGGAAACAGGAAGGCTAAAAGGTCGACGTGATTCCGCATTCGGCATGACAGGATAATAGATTATGGCCAAACAATCATCCATAGAGCAGGACGGAATTATTGTGGAAGCATTGTCCAATGCGATGTTCAAAGTGGAACTTGAAAACGGACATACCATTGTGGCACACATCTCCGGAAAAATGCGGATGCACTACATCCGGATACTGCCAGGCGACAAGGTGAAAGTAGAAATGTCGCCATACGATTTAAGTAAAGGACGAATAACATTCAGATACAAATAATGCTACAGTTTGCTTAGGCAGCTGGTAAAACACAGAGCGATGAAAGTAAGAGCATCAATAAAGAAAAGATCTGCGGAGTGCAAGATTGTACGTCGCAAGGGGAAATTGTATGTGATCAACAAAAAGAACCCCAAGTTTAAACAAAGACAAGGCTAATAAAATTCGCAATAGATTATGGCTCGTATAGCAGGGGTTGATTTACCCAAAAACAAAAGAGGAGAAATAGGCCTCACTTATATTTACGGAATTGGAAGAAGCACGGCTCGCCGGATTTTAGAGCAGGCCAAAGTGGATTTCAGCGTAAAAGTGAATGAGTGGGATGACGATCAACTCACCTCAATCCGTTCGTTCATCAACGAAGAGATTAAGGTAGAGGGTGCGTTGCGCTCTGAGGTGCAAACCAACATCAAGCGATTGATGGACATTGGTTGCTACCGCGGAATCCGTCACCGTTCAGGTCTGCCTTTGCGTGGCCAGCGAACAAAAAATAACTCACGTACCAGAAAGGGAAAGAGAAAAACAGTAGCCAACAAGAAGAAGGTTACCAAATAAGCTTTAGGAAATGGCAAAGACAAACACCAAAAAGAAAAGAGCAATTAAAGTGGATAGTGTGGGCCAGGCTCACATTCAGGCCACTTTCAACAATATCATCATCTCTTTGACCAATGCTCAGGGTCAGGTCATCTCCTGGTCATCAGCCGGAAAACAAGGTTTCAGAGGGTCTAAGAAAAACACTCCCTATGCTGCCCAGGTTGCTGCTGAAGACTGCGTAAAAGAAGCTTATGAAGCTGGCTTGAGAAAAGTAAAGGTATTTGTGAAAGGACCTGGTGCCGGTAGAGAATCTGCAATTCGTTCCATTCACAACAACGGCATCGAGGTAACCGAGATCATCGACGTGACTCCATTACCGCACAACGGTTGCCGTCCGCCGAAAAAACGAAGAGTATAATCCGTAGAAATAAGAAACAATGGCAAGATACAGAGGCCCCAAATCAAAGATTGCACGAAAATTCAAAGAGCCAATTTTCGGCCCGGACAAAGCACTTGAGCGTAAGAGCTATCCTCCTGGAATGCACGGACCAGACAAAAGAAGGTCTAAGAAATCTGAGTACGCAGTTCAGCTGGCCGAAAAGCAAAAGGCTAAATACACCTACGGAATACTTGAGCGTCAGTTCGAAAAT
>CAZJLZ010000430.1:0-4683 GCA_964546775.1 uncultured Cryomorphaceae bacterium
AGGGACCAGTTACAGTGTGGTTCTCTCCAAGATATTCCCGTTCGATAATGTCAAAATTATAATTGGGAGGTGAGTTCAGATACCAATCTCTGTTGCGCGCCAATTCAAAAGGTGTAGAAAGTGAAGTATGTCCATCGCGCAAAAGAAAAATCATATCCCTCAATACTTCGAACAACTCGTGTTCCGACATTCCATTGTAAACCTTTGGCCGGTATTCGTTATAAACTGCCTGCCAGTCAATTTCCTTATAACTGAAGAAGACATATTTTTTATCAAGTGTTTCCCAGAATGACTCAAAATTCTCTACTGGTTCATTGGCTGGATCCTTACCGAGCAGAATTTTTTCACACGAGCTAATGCCGACAAGCGTTACAAATAACACAGTCAATTGAATACTTATCCGATATTGCCTTAGAAACTGAACCGCCATCCGAGTAAAATTTGGTGCACCGCCATTTGTATGGGATGCTGATGAGTAACTGAATAATAATCCCACCGATAGGTGAGCACCACCTCATTTTGATTAAAAAGAATGCGGGAAATTCCGATTTCATTTCGTAGACGGAAGAAACTATTCAGCGTTTGCAATCTGCCGCTGTCGAAAAATGCGCGCAGATTACTCCTGCTTTGCGCAATATATCCTTCGGGAATAGAAGAAGCGTAAGACGGACGAAGATTGAAAGCAACCAATGGCAAGTGAATTTGTGCATATGCACGAAAATTTTTCTGTTTGAATTTAAACTTGTACTGCAGGCGGGCAGCTCCGCCTAAAGAAGAGCTGAAAGTGTAGTTCAAACTATTGTTAAGATATTGACGGTGCCACAGCACATTCACCATATTATTAAATGCTCCTCCTATAAATAACATCAACTGATCGTCCTTCCAGGTTTTTGTCAATTTCATATGACTGAAATCCATTTGCAATCTGAGTGCAATTGCATTCGAACGCTGCATCCGTGGTTGAGTTGGGGGGCGCATACTCCCGACCATTGTTTCAAAATCGAGTGCACTAAAACCTCCCTTCCTGGTTTTTTCCAAACCCAAAACACCGTTAAAATGACTTCCGGAATATATCAATGGAGACATCCCTTCATCTCTTCCTTGTTGAAAAGCGAAGCCTGGAGTAAATTTAAAAAACCGTTCTACTTCCTGAACAGGGAGGGAATCGGGAACCTGCCGGGCAGAAAGGGATGAGCATCCCAGAACGGAGATTGCTATGAAGCTGAAAAGATATATTAAACGCCCAGGCATATACCTGAAGATAGTCATTTGTGATCAATCGTAGCGGGTAGCGGAAGCTGTTGCCCGCAATTCATAAAAAAACCACTTCCCGTTGTAGAGAAGTGGTATGGCTTATTATTGAAAGGCTTCAAAATCAGGATTTGTGTACAACCGGGTGATCATTTACCCATTTTCCATTTTTCGATTCTCCTAAAATGATTACTTCTTTGGATTTTTCGTATTTCTTAATGGACTGCTGTAGTTCTTCCACAGTATCCCGACGGATTTTTACACCCGCCTTTGAACCTTTATTGCGTACTTCAATGTAATAACCGTCTTTCAGTTTTACCGGTCTTGTTGGTGGTCTTCCCATTATTCTACTTTTTCTAAAATGCTGTTAATTAAGAAAAGGCCAAATATTTAAGCGTTGGTATCAACAGATAACAACGCTCGTTCTTGGACCTTAATTATTTGCAAGACAATATATGATTTTTGTTTAAAGTGGCAACAATCTACCTAAAGGAAATTACTTTTTTTGTGAAAATATAACATAGGTGTAAACCGCTGTGTGGTTCTCCCCCGTAAAATTCATCCTTTTACAACGTCGTCAGAATCTATGCCACAACCGCCACGAGTGTTCAGCCTGTGACACCAGCATATCGTAGCCGTTTTTAATCTGTGCGCCTGCTGCTCTACCTTTTTGCATAAAAATTGTTTCCTCAGGATTATAGACCAGGTCATAAAGAAAATGATCGTTGGTCAAGGCTTCGTAAGGCAGTGGAGGGAATTCATGCATCCTGGGAAAAGTTCCGAGAGGAGTACAATTGATGATCAGCCGGTGATCACGAATGATTTTTTCTGAAAGTTGATCGTAGCTCAAAGCAATTTGGTGTCGCTGCCTGCTTACAATCGTTGAAGCGATGCCCAATGTAGACAAGGCATATTTCACCGCCTTGGATGCACCGCCCGATCCGAGAATTATAGCCTTCTCTATGGAAGGATCTAAATCAACAAGGCTATCGCAAAATCCCAACCAGTCCGTATTGTATCCTCTCAGTTGATGGTCGTGAATTACAATGGTATTTACGGCGCCGATCGACGTAGCGTGCTTGTCCGTTTCATCCAGAAAGTCAAGGACAGCTTCTTTAAAGGGGATGGTAACGTTTAATCCGATCAGATCGGGATGGGAATTTAAAAGTGCAGGCAATTCCTCAATCGTAGTGAGCGGAAAAAGATCGTATCGGTATCCGGTAACTAGCTCGCGAGAGAACTTGTCAGTAAAGTAACGTTGGGAAAACGAGTGATCCAGTGGGAATCCTATAAGTCCCAGCCGCTTCATGTTTCAGATTTCGGAGCAAACCTGTTCAGTCCATACACCAAAATAAATCCAAACGCACAGGTAATCAAGGCGAGCATCATGTGATTCGGCTCACCGGTGATTTCCGAATAATTTTGCGGCCAAACATTGCGCTCAATCACTGGAACCATTTTCTCCTTTTGGGTTCCCGGATGTTTTACAAAGTATTCCAGAACTTCTTTCCACGGCCAGACTTTGTTCAGAGAGCCGATCAGAAATCCGGTCAAAACTGCTACGGTGAGGTCGTGCGCGCGGTGAAACATCCATTTCAAAACTCTGGAAAACAAAAGCAAACCGGTAATGCAACCCAGGGCAAAAACAAAGAGAGGCATTCCATGGGCAAGCAGAAGTTCAATCGAGAATTGTCTGAGCGCGCTGACGAAATTACTGATGGTCTGCATCATCGTGAGATAAGCTCCCATTAGCAACAGAATAAAACTACCTGAAATGCCCGGAAGGATCATCGCGATGATGGCAATAGATCCGCAGACGAAGAGGTAAAAAAGATTATCGGTTCCGTCCGCGGGTGTGGCCAGCGTGATGTAATAGGCTACAATCGTTCCGATAGCAAGCGCCAGCCAGACGCCCCATTTTTTCTTTTCCTTTATTTTGGCAAACACCACCCCGACAGACGCGACAATCAATCCGAAGAAAAAAGACCAGGTTGGAATGGGCCATTCGCTGAGCAAATACTGAATTAGATTGGCCAGACTGGCAATACTTACAAATATTCCTGCCAGCAGGAACACGAAAAACGTTCCATTGATCTGTTTCCAGAATGCACCAAATCCATCCTTCTTCAATGTGTTCAATGCTGCGAGATTGATGCTCGCTATGGACGACAACAATTCCTCATAAATACCTGTTATGAAAGCAATAGTTCCGCCACTGACACCGGGTACAACATCTGCTGCACCCATGGCCACTCCTTTTGCGCTGAGCAACAAATAGTCTTTTATCGATCGGCTTTTCAAGATCAGTATTTTTCCATGTCCGGATCGATGCGTTCTGCCCAGGCGAGAATACCACCCTCCAGGTTGTAGACATTCGTAAATCCATGCTTTTGTTCCAGCGCAGCGACTGCCGCTTTGGCACGGTCGCCAGCTTTACAATGCAGAATTACCGGAATGTCGGTGCGCAGACGTCCTTTCTCGGCAATCAATTTTTCCAGTGGAATGTGTTCGCTGTTCAACCGGCAGATTTCCCTTTCGTAGGTTTCCCGGACATCAACCAATTGAAATGGTTTTGAGTGATCCATTTTGGATTTCAGTTCTTCAACGGAAATCGATTTCATTGTTCCTGACGCATTTTTTCACCTACTTCCTCGGGTAGATAATCGAAAAAAGTATCTCCGCGCAAGCCGAGTCGCAATGATTCAAGCGCTATAACATCGTTGGAAGCAATGTTTCCGAGGTTCACGTTGGCACCGATCAGTTTAATGAACCATACCTGTTGGGATTTCTGTGGAGCTTCCCACAAAATATCCTCTGCATTTATTTTGTTCAGAATTTTATTGACCAGCATAGAGTGCGCTGTTCCGTTGGGCCGATAGATTCCAACATTTCCGCTTTCGCGGGCTTCGGCAATAACTTTCCACGATCCTGCCTTTAGTTCGTTGCTCATCATGCGAACCCATTTAGCCGGGCTGATCAGTATGCCTTCTTCTTTGGAACCCACTTCAGAAAGCACCGTTACATCTTCAGCCAACTGGCTGATATATTTACACTTTTCCTTATGGGAAATGTAAATGGAACCATCCGACACTTCGGCACATTTCAGGTTCAGATCTCTGAGCAATTGACGGTACTCGTCGAACATACCGCGGGCAACAAAAGCTTCGAAAAGTGTGCCGCCGAGGTATACTTTCATACCCGCATCCTGATAGATCGCTATTTTTTTCTTGAGATCACTTGTAATCATCGAACTTCCGAAACCAAATTTCACAATGTCGCAATAGGTTGCGGATGATTGAACGAAGTTCTCTGCTTCCCTTAAACTCAAACCTTTATCCATCATCATGGTCAAGCCATTATCGCGGGGAGAAGTCGTACGTTCGGGAAGGTAGGGTAGGGAGAAATTCATTCGTTAAAGTTACCAGACTTTAT
>CAZJLZ010000431.1:0-2991 GCA_964546775.1 uncultured Cryomorphaceae bacterium
TTTACCGTTTTTATAGTTCTCAACCAATTTAGGCCGCTCCAATTCATAGTATTCGGTAAAGGTACCGTTGTGCTTGACCTGCTTCTCTTCTTTTCCTCTTCTGAATACGACCATCTGACCCAGTGTACCGTCTTCATTGCCGAACTGCCACGTACTTTCTTTGAATCCGTCGATGTATTTTCCATTAACCCACATATTTCCGTTGGGATAATTCTTCAAATATTCTCCAACCCGTTCACCATTTTCAAAAGTTCCGCTCGCCATCAAAGTCCCGTCGGGATAGTACTGTTTCCATTCTCCATGACGCTCACCATCCTTATAGGTGGTTTCTTCACTGATTTCGCCGTTTTGATGATACACCAATGACCTGCCGTGTCGCGCTCCATTCAGATATGTGTCTGAAGCTTTTAATCTTCCTGTGGGTTCATAAGACAACCAGATGCTGTCCTTTTCCTGATTGATGTACTTTCCTTCGGCCATCAAAACGGGCTCTTTATCCTGATAGTACAATTTTGTATACACTTCATCGGTAGAACGATACGTCATTTCTGCTTTTAGCGAACCATCTTCATAATACCGCTTGAAAATTCCGATCGGCTGATCGTCTTTAAAATGGCCTTCATAAATCAATGTACCGTGGGGAGTGGTTTTAATCCAATCACCTTGCTTTCTTCCCTGTTCATCGACTTGATTTATTTCCTGAGCTAAGGCGGTTGTCGCAAAATTTCCAACCATGTAAAAACACAAAATCCAGATTATATTCTTCATTGTTCCTGATTCAATTTAACGTATAAATCTTCCATTTCGGCAATCATCGCCTCCCACGAAAAATCGCGGGCCCTGTTTTTCACATGCGCAGACATGGATTCCTCGCGTTGATGCTGATAAAAATCACAAAGCGCATCAGCTATAGCCTCAGCTTTCAATTCCGTTACATAACCGCCTTTTTCATGGTCTACAATTTCTGCCAGTCCACCGACATCAGTTACCAACATGGGCCGTCCGAAATGATATGCAATTTGGGTAACTCCACTTTGAGTAGCGGTCAGGTAAGTTTGGGTGACGATGTCCGCAGCACAAAAATAGTGCGCGATTTCATCCGCCGGTATAAAATGATCGTGGATCATCACACGATCTGCCAGGTTCATTTCGGAAATCAGCGTGTGATAAGGTTTCGGGTCGTCATAGAACTCGCCGGCCAGCAATAGCTTTACATTCATCTTCTGAAGTCTTTCATCACCCAAAGCGCGAAGCAACAATTCGAGTCCTTTGTATTTGCGGACAAATCCGAAGAAGAGTAAAATTCTGTCATCATCTTTTAATCCCAGTTTCTGCCTTGCGACCGATTTATCAACGACAGATCCGTATATGTCGTACACCGGGTGCGGAACAAAGCACAAGTGCTGCGAACGGGTAAACTGTTTCAAATCGTTCAATACAGACCGTGACATGGCCAGAAATGCATGCGGAACTTTCATGAAATACTGGGTCAGGCTTCGATCTCCGATTCTGCTTTCGTGGGGAATGGCGTTGTCGACCAAAGCAATGATCTTAATCTTCTTATTCAGTAATCGCAAAATGGTTCCCAGTGACATCGCCATAAAAGGCAACCAATACCGCACAACGATGTAGTCCGGCATTTGTCGGTTGATAAAGCGGGCGGTTTGAATCCAACTTATCGGGTTGACCGAATTCACCAAAGCGTGAATGCGCAATCGTGGATCCGGTCGCGAATCGGATTCCTTCTGACTTTTTCCGGGGAATAAAATGGCCGGATATTGAAGTGAAAATGAAACGATTTGTACATCAGCACCTGACGATTCGAAAGCTCTGTACAACGCTTCGTTGAAATTGGCGATTCCACCGCGCAATGGCCATGCAGGACCCAATATGATAACAGATCGCTTCATCGCTTGCAAATTAAGGTTTCTGAGGCATTCAGGGCTTGAATCAAAAAACAGATTGCGGACGAAAATATCAACAACAGATCCTGCTTAGTATCTTTGCAGCATGAAACGCGTTGTTGTCGGATTATCCGGAGGAGTTGATTCAAGTGTTGCTGCACACCTACTGGTAGAGCAAGGCTATGAAGTGATTGGTATGTTCATGCGCAACTGGCACGATGAAAGCGTTACCATTTCCAAAAACTGCCCGTGGATTGAAGACAGCAACGATGCCATGTTGGTAGCGCAAAAACTCGGCATTCCTTTTCAGGTGATCGACCTCAGCGAAGAATACAAGGAGCGTATTGTAGATTATATGTTTGCCGAGTACAAAGCCGGCAGAACACCCAATCCGGATGTGCTCTGCAACCGTGAAATCAAGTTTGATACTTTTTTAAAAGCGGCCGAAAATCTGAACGCCGACTTTGTGGCTACCGGACATTATTGCCGTCGATCCGAAGAAATTGTGGAAGGCAAAACCGTTTATCGCTTACTGGCTGGAAAGGATCCAAACAAAGACCAAAGCTATTTCTTGTGTCAGTTGAACCAGGCTCAACTCAGTAAAGCGCTTTTTCCAATTGGGGAAATGTTGAAACCGGAAGTTCGTGAACTGGCCTCGAGACTGAACCTTGTGACGGCAGAAAAGAAAGATTCGCAGGGATTGTGTTTCATCGGGAAGGTTCGCTTGCCAGATTTTCTGCAACAGCAACTCAAGCCCAAAACCGGAGATATTCTTGAAGTTCCGGCCGAATTCAATGGATTCGAAAGAAACACGAATGGTGCATGGAAGGACCTCGATGATCGATCGTTGGCAACCATCAGCGCTCCATATCAATATCAACCGGAAGCAGGAAAAGTAGTCGGTCAACACAATGGCGCCCATTATTTTACCATTGGTCAGCGCAAAGGATTGGCCGTGGGTGGAAATGCCGAACCGCTATTCGTGATTGATACCGATACCAACTCAAATGTGATTTACACAGGTCAGGGTGAAAATCATCCGGGATTGTTGCGCAAAGGTTTGTTTATTCCTGCTAACGACGTACAT
>CAZJLZ010000432.1:0-12472 GCA_964546775.1 uncultured Cryomorphaceae bacterium
ATGACAACGCAATGCTTTCTGACGGTGACGCAGTTGATGTTTTCCCACCTTATTCCGGCGGATAATGGGCAACAACGAACGATACCGCCGACAAATTGACTTGCCACAGATCGGAATTTCGGGCCAGGAGAAAATTCGTTCGGCGAGCATTCTGGTTGTCGGAGCCGGTGGTCTGGGTTGTCCTGCGCTTCAATACCTCGCTGCCACTGGAGTCGGGAAACTGATCATTGTCGACTTCGACCGAATCGAAGAATCCAATCTGAACCGGCAAATCCTTTTCAACCCGACAGATGTTGGACGCTATAAAGCAGAAGTTGCTGCGGAACGATTGAAGCAATTCAATCCGGGCACAACGGTCACAGTCGTGTGTGAATCGTTCAGCGAATCTGTCGCCGGGAAATATCTAACGGACTGCGATGTGGTGCTCGATTGCACAGATCGGCCAGACGCGCGCTACCTGATCAACGATCTTTGCATTCAATACAACAAGCCGTTTGTTTACGCCGGAATTTACCGCTTCGAAGGTCAACTCGCTGTTTTCAATTTTGAGGGCGGCGCCACCTATCGCTGTGCTTTCCCCGAACCTGAAAAACCGAAGATTTCTACTTCCTGTGCCGACAATGGAGTGCTCGGAACCGTACCCGGAATCCTCGGAATAATGCAAGCAAATGAAGCGATTAAGGTGATTGCAGTAAAGGATCAGGTTAAGAACAACAGTTTGTTGATTTTTAATTTTTTAAACAATGAATTCAGAGCGATAAAATTGAAGCGTCAAGCGAATAAATCCACTACCTCAAACAGAAATTTTATGAACGAACTCACCGCAAAAGAACTGAAAAAGCGCATGGCCGAAGGAGAAGATTTCACCTTCGTGGATGTACGCGAACCATTCGAAGAACATGCTCCTCCGGAGTTTGATGGTCCATGCCTCCCAACCAGCAACTGGAACCCTGATAAACTGATCGAAGTCCTGGAATCCGGGAAACCCGCCGTGATCTTCTGTCAACATGGACATCGCAGCAAAATGGTCATCGATTCGATGCCTCCCGCAATCCAGAAACAGCTTGTCAACCTTTCCGGTGGGATATCCGCCTGGAAAAAAGAAAATTTGCTGAACTGATGCCGAAACCATTGAAGAACATATTCAAGTCCGGCGCCATTGAACCATCGATGATTGCGGAATCCATCGCAAACCATCAACACAAAACGAACATCGGTGGTCACTACCTGTTTATGGGTCAGGTGCGGGCGGACGAAATCGACGGTAAAAAGGTGGTGGCGATTGAATATTCTGCCCAGGAAGAATTGGCGAACAAAGTGATCCATGAAATTCGGGAAAAAGCCTTTGCCGATTTTGACCTGAGTTGTATGCACATCTACCACAGTTTGGGAAAAGTGGACGCCGGACAGCTTTGCTTTATGGTTTTCGTTTCGTCGGCACACCGCGAAGAACCATACAAAGCCGTTAAATTTCTCGTGGACGAGATCAAGGAAAAAGCACCCATTTTTGGAAAAGAGATTTTTGAGGACGGCAATCACCAGTGGAAAGAAAACAGATCGCATTCATGAACAACATTACCCACAAAGCACACACGCTTCGTATTGCACACGCAACCGCAGTACTGAAAGTCAGCGATCCTCAAACCATGGTGACCATTCAGCAAAATGAAGTCCCGAAAGGAAACATCTTCGAAATGGGGAAAGCTGCGGGCCTACTGGCGGTCAAGCAAACCCACCTGATGATTCCCGACTGTCACCCCTTGCCTATCGAATCTGCTCAGATTTCTTACGACGTGAAAGAGCTGGAAATTCACATCCACATGGAAGTAAAAACCATATACAAAACCGGTGTGGAAGTCGAAGCCATGCACGGTGCCAGCGTGGTAGCGCTGACGATGTACGATATGCTGAAACCGCTCGATCCCGGCGTGGAAATTCACCAGATTCACCTCGTGGAAAAACGCGGTGGCAAAACCACTTTTAAAACAAATGAATCTAGACCATTCCGGGCATCGGTCATCGTTTGCAGCGACTCGGTGAGCAGCGGCAAGAAGGAAGACAAGGCCGGAAAAGCGGTGAAGGAAAAACTCGAAAAACACGGGCTGGAAATTGCCGAATACATCGTAATTCCCGATGAGCCGGAACTGATCAAACAAGCTTTACTCCGCGCAAAAGAAGATCATCTTGATCTGATCATTTTCACGGGAGGCACGGGTCTATCTCCACGAGACAATACACCGGAAACGATTCGGCCCCTTTTGGAAAGAGAAATTCCCGGTGTTGCAGAAGTCATTCGTGCATACGGCCAGGAACGCACGCCTTATTCGATGTTGTCGCGCAGTCTTTGTGGTTTGATCGGAAAAACCCTCGTGCTCTCGCTGCCCGGCTCTACCGCCGGAGCCAGCGAATCAATGGACGCCGTCTTTCCGGCCATACTGCACATTTTCCGTGTGCTTGACGCAGATTTCAAGCATTAAGAACAAAATTCAAACGGTTTGAAATTGTTTCACAATCGAATGGATTTTTCACGCCACGTCATTGTAGTGTGGTATCTTTGCCCAATCTTTATTCCTCACAACAAATCTTGAAATGAGTTTGAACAGAACCAAGAGTGAAGCGCTTATTGCGCGGCGCAAATCCGCTGTGGCCAACGGTGTAGGCATCTTTAATACCGCTACCATTGAGAGCGCTACCGGCGCAACCATAACCGATGTCGATGGCAATGAATTGATTGACTTTGCCGGTGGAATCGGCGTCGTCAACGCAGGTCACTGCCCCGAACCCGTGGTGGATGCCATCATTGCACAGGCGAAAAAATACATTCACCCCAGTTTCAACGTGGTGACTTACGAACCGTATGTCGCGCTGTGCGAAAAACTGGCTGAAATTCTTCCGCACGGAGATGCGACCAAAAGCATGCTGGTGAGCACCGGTGCCGAAGCCGTTGAAAACGCGATCAAAATTGCCAGGCAAGCCACCAAAAGACAGGCGGTATTGTGTTTCACCGGAGCGTTTCACGGTCGCACCATGATGGCCATGACGCTCACATCGAAGATTGATTATAAAATCAATTGCGGTCCTTACGCTCCGGAGGTTTACCGTTTGCCTTTTCCGAACTTCTACCGCTACGGATCAGGTCTTTCGGAGGAACAATTTGTTGAACGCGAACTGAAACGTTTGTGGGAAGCGTCTAAAAACGTGATCGATCCCAACAATGTGGCCGCGATTATCATCGAACCCATCCAGGGAGAAGGTGGATTCAATCCCGCACCGAAAGCTTATTTGCAAGGGCTGCGTGAATACTGTGACAAATACGGCATCGTGCTCATTTTTGACGAGGTACAGTCCGGGTTCGGGCGCACCGGAAAATGGGGTTCCTACGAACATTACGGCGTGACACCGGATATTTCTACGTGGGCAAAATCGCTTGGATCGGGAATGCCGATTGCCGCCGTGATGGGCAAAGCGCACATCATGGACGCCGCACAGCCGGGCACCATCGGCGGAACCTACATAGGAAATGCACTCAGTTGTGCCGCCGCTCTTGCTACTATCCAGTTTATGAAAGACAATGACCTCAATGCACGTGGAGCAGCGGTTGGGAAAATCATCCGCGAGCGGTTTGAAAAGATGAAATCGAAACACAAATGTATCGGCGATGTGCGCGGACTCGGAGCTATGATGGCGTTGGAATTTGTACACAACAACGACCCTCAGGATCCCGATTCGGAATCCTGTAGCCAGCTCGTTACGGCCTGTTCAGAGCGTGGATTGATTTTGCTCAGTGCCGGAACGCACAAAAACATAGTTCGGGTGTTATGTCCACTGGTGATCAGCGACGACTTGCTGAACCGCGGACTGGACATCATGGAAGAAGAACTCAATAAAATACACCCCAATCAATAATATTATGAAACCATTTTCAATAGCGGGCATACAGATGCCGGTATCTGCCGGCGGCAGCAACGTGCCGATGATGAAGCACAAAATCGAAGTGCTGATGAACGTGTACCCGTGGGTGCAAATGGTGATGTTCAGCGAATTGTGCGCATTCGGACCACTCACCTACTACTCCCAAGAATTTCCGAATCCTACAGAAGATGAATTCTGTGAACTTGCCCGCAAGTACAACATCTGGCTCATTCCCGGAACGATGTTCCAGACCAAAGGAGAAAAGATTTACAACACAGCCAGTGTCATCAACCCCGACGGTGAAGTAATCGGGCGATACGATAAGATGTTTCCATTTTACCCGTATGAACTTGGCGTAGAACCCGGCAGCGAATTTTTGATCTTCGACGTGCCCGATGTCGGCCGCTTTGGTATCAGCATTTGTTACGACATGTGGTTTCCGGAAACCTCTCGCACGCTTGCGGTCAACGGTGTGGAAGTGATATTGCACCCCACCCTCACCGGAACCATCGATCGCGACGTGGAGCTGGCCATGGTTCAGGCCACTGCCGCTACCAATCAGTGTTACTTTTTCGATATCAACGGACTCGATGACGGCGGAACGGGTCGTTCATTGGTTTGCGGACCCGATGGCCGAATCCTTTACCAAGCCAGTACCGGCTCCGAAATGATTCCCATTGAGGTGGATATGGAACGCGTCAAAAGAAGTCGTGAGAACGGGATTCTACGACTCGGTCAACCGCTGAAAAGTTTCCGCGACAGAAGTGTTCATTTTGACATTTACAACAAAGATGTTCCACTTCCTTACCTGAACAGTCTTGGTGAACTCATCAAACCGAAGCGTTTGCAGCAGATCACTTCCGCGTTGCGCTCACAGGTTCCTTTGACTACTGAGTTTCCGGGCGGCGATAAGAATTAGGGATTTGGTGGTGAGGGCGTGATTTTTTGGATTTGGCCCATATTCCTTTTCTCTATTTTATGTCGCGAATGGTTTGAGTTCACTTTATTAAAGTTGGAGCACCACCTAACTCTTGGTCCAGTCTTCGATTTCAATATGTTGAATATCTTTGAAATCTTTTCGGTTTCTGGTCACCATTTTCAGATTGTGCTTCACAGCGGTAACTCCAATCAGTAAATCAAAATCATCTACTGCCCTGCCCATTTTCCTCAAACGTGCCTTTTCGAATGCATACAAGTCCAGCGAATGGAATATCGGTATTACTTGTAAACCGGAAACGAAGTCCTCCAGTACTTTCCGGTTCTTTTCGATGCGTTCGCTATTCTCTACACCATACTTTAATTCAGCGAGAGTAATTTCAGAGATAAAACAATTCTCCAAACCCGCAGTTTCAAATCTTTTGTCGAGTTGAAAACGACCTTTCAAAAAATAAATGCAAATGTTGGTATCAATCAGATAGCCGTTCAAAGGTCTTCGAGTTGCCGGTTAAAATTTCTGCTTTTCCTGATTTCAGCATCCATCTCTTCGGCTGTACCATCACCGCTCCACGCACTAAAAGATCGTTCAAATGAAGGTTTATTTTTTTTGAAATCCTTTTTCAATGAAAGCGTTAATCTCGAAATCAAATCCAGTCTCGCCTGAGGATTCAAATGCTCAAGCAATCGCAGATATCCGTCTATGATGGTTTTATTGAATGACGCAACTTTCATTTTAGAACCGCTTTCCCCAAAGTTAAACTTTTTCTATGAGTGTAATAGGCTCTGTTTACCGATGCCAGAGAGACGGACTTGTTGGAAAACGGTATTTTAATCCAATGAATTCTGTCTCAACCTTGATTTAAGCAGGGCACAACAACAATTAAAAGGAACAAACGCAATCAAGCCATCAAAAAAATCAAGCAAAATCATGGTTGAGACAAATTAAGCGCACGTCATTACCTGTAAAGTAGCGCACTGGATTCTGCCGAAAAGCCCAGCTTTTTGAAAATCGCTATTTTAGTCCAATGAAATAGGTCTCAACCTTGATTTTCAATATTTAAAGATTGCTTGACTATGCTACACGAAGAAATCACTCGTAAGGTCATTGGAGCGGCAATGGAGGTCCACAAACATTTAGGTAACGGTTTCCAAGAGGTGATTTACCAAAGAGCTTTGGCAATTGAAATGAATTTACAAGACATAGGTTTTGCCAGAGAAATGGAAATGCCCTTGCTATACAAAGGCTATGATGTGGGAACCAGACGGGTTGATTTTTTTGTAGAAGACAAAATCATGGTAGAGATAAAAGCGGTCATTAATCTGGAAGATGTCCATTTGGCCCAAGCCATGAACTACGTAGAAGCCTATGGTTTAGAAATTGGCTTACTGATTAATTTCGGGGCAAAGAGCCTCCAGTTCAAAAGGGTACACAACAACAATACAAAGGAACAAAAGGAATCAAAGCATCAAAATAATCAAGCTTAATCAAGGTTGAGACAAAAATGAAATGGGTGGAAAAAAGCAATTTACGCCTCACTCGAAGGGATTCTCGCGAGAGCAACGGGAATAGATTCTAGAGAATAATGGATACTATACAACGATATTTAGTTTGTATTTCATTTATGCTGTTAATGACTTCTGAAGGATATTCGCAGAAAATAGATACGATATACCATCAAAGCTCAGAATACCTTTATTACATAGTTGAAAAAGACAGCTTAGGACGGAAAAAAGGGGCCATATCCTATTACGACAAACAAGAAAGGCTCAGAATGACGGTGGACCACAATGAAACTGCGTGGTATACGTATTTTGAAGATTCGTTTTACAGCTACAGGGTATTCAAACGAAATGGGAGAAATCAGGTAATTAACCCCGATGAGTTTTACGATGAAAAAGACAATCTCGTAATGACCCAGATATTTAAAGGTGAAAAACTTGTTCTCAGAACATACTATGACACCCTGGGTTACAAAAGGCTCGATCATCCTCTCAAAAACAGGCAATTGCACGGCACCTCCTACTCTTACCATCCCAATGGCGCTATAGAATGGACAAAAGGATATAAAAAAGGTAAATTATCCGGTGAGCGCATTCTTAGAGATTCACTTGGAAACCTGGTAACTGGCGAGAATAAATATACCTCTCCTTATTCCAAATATCCTATAATAACCCAGTGTGTGAATGGCAGACCAGACGGACAATTTACAGTGCCTTCCGCTGATGGAAGTGTGAGTTATACCGGTCAGTATGACGCGGGTTACCCAGGCGGAAAGTATATCTATTACGACAAGGAAGGGAAGATCACCAGAATAGATCATTATAAGAAAGGAAAGTTTATTAAATCGGAGGATCAGTAAATCCTTCAAAAGCTGTGTTATCATTCCACAAACCCTTCCCCTAACCTTAAAAATCCAATAATTTTCGTACCTTATGGCCATACCAATCCAAGGCCTGTGGCACGCGACAGAAGATTTACCTTTACTGCTTTCGTTATCGTCCGAACAGGTTGGAAATTGCCCAATCAACCCTCAGAATATGAAATCACCAGCACCCAAGCGCGTCAATCAACCCTTTAACCCACCCAAAACCAACAACTACATTTCGTGGTTCGAAATCCCCGCGCAGAACATTCACCGCGCCATTTCTTTCTACGATCAGATCTACGATATCGAAATGGAAATTGTAGAAATGAATGGCTACAGCATGGCTTTCTTTCCGGCTGTAAACGGCATCGGCGGAGCGGTCATTGCCGGTGAAGGCTGTTATCCCAGCGACCGCGGCCCTATTCTTTACCTCAACGCCGGCAATGATCTCAACAAAATGCTCGAAAAGGTAGATGCCGCCGGAGGCAGGGTATTGATGGGCAAAACACTCATCAACAAAGAGAGCGGTTATTTTGCCCTCTTTCTCGACACCGAAGGCAATAAACTCGCACTGCACAGCCATTCCTGATCTATGACAACTGACAAAAAAAATCAAACTACCCCGGCAAAGCATTATTTCAATATTGCACAATTCCGCAGTGAGTGCTGGTCAGACCTGAAAGAGGCTACGGCTGATTTGCTGAAGGCCGAAACCCGCAAAAAAAACCCGCTGAACGAACGCATTGAGCGAAATCTGAAATTGCTCACATTGCTCGAACAATACTGGGCGTTTCCGGGAAGTGACCGCGTAACCGAGCTAAAAGGGATGTTCCAGCACGGCGAACTTCAGGCGTTGTCCAATCGGGTTACCGTGTTGGTCCGCGCACTGGTTAGTGACTCCTACCGGGAACCTGTCCGCGATCATGCCAACGGCCAATCTGAAAAAGAATCTCCGCTCGAAGAAGAGGAAACCGATCAAAAAGTGAGGCAGAATTATTTTGAGCTGCTTTTTGTCGATACGCTCGAACAAAACCAGATTCAGTCACTGAAGCGGAAGCTCAAAAATGTAGCGCATCGAAACGATCCATTCGCATATGACGCAATTGCGGCCACCACTTTCCAGGACGCTCTGCTGGCCGTAATCTTCAATCCGAACATTCAAGCCTGCGTGATCCGCTATGGTTTGCCATTTAAATCAAAGAATAATCTCAGCACCCTCAAACCTTTTATTCACAAAATATTAGAACACAAAGATGGAGGTCGTTCCGAAAGTGATCTCGGTCTTTATCTGGGTCAGGTGTTGCAAGATTTGCGACCTGAATTGGATCTGTATTACGTCACCGATACTGCAGTTGCGGATATCGACGACGAATGCACGGCTTGCTTCCGGCGAATTTTTTACCGCAAGGAAGACCTGCAGGAACTCCACCTGACCATTTTACGCGGCATTAAGGAGCGATTCGAAACTCCGTTCTTCTCTGCGTTGATGGAGTACAGCCAGAAACCAACCGGTGTCTTTCACGCCATGCCCATCTCCCGTGGAAACTCTGTTTTTAAATCGCGGTGGATCGGCGATTTTGGTGAATTCTACGGACGCAATCTTTTCCTGGCAGAAACTTCCGCTACCACCGGTGGACTTGATTCGTTGTTACAGCCCACAGGAACACTCAAAAGTGCACAGCAACGGGCTTCCCGAGCTTATGGCTCGCGAAAAACTTATTTCGTCACGAACGGAACTTCAACCGCCAACAAAATTGTGCAACAGGCCCTGGTCGGTCCGGGAGATGTGGTGTTGATTGACCGGGACTGCCACAAATCGCATCACTACGGATTGGTTCTGGCCGGTGCCTATCCGGTTTACCTCGATTCGTATCCGGTTCAGGAGTATTCGATGTACGGCGCGGTTCCATTGACCGAAATCAAAGAAAAACTACACCAGCTCGAAGCCGCAGGCCGCCTCGATAAAGTGAAAATGCTGCTGCTGACCAATTGTACTTTTGATGGATTGGTCTACAACGTGCAACGCGTGATGGAAGAAGTGCTGGCAATCAAGCCGGACATGATTTTCCTTTGGGACGAGGCGTGGTTTGCGTTTGCCGGATTCACGCATACCTACAAGCAACGCACGGCTATGTACTCGGCCAGGAAGCTGCACAAAAAATACAACAGCGAAGAATACTGCACGCTGTACGACAAAACCATCAAGAAACTCAAACCCGGTGAGCGGTGCTCACTTCCCGATCCTGAGAAGGTGAAAATTCGTGTGTACGCTACTCAAAGCACGCACAAAACCCTTTCGAGTATGCGGCAGGGATCGATGATTCACATCTGGGACGAACTGTTTGAACGCAAGGCCGAAGACGCTTTTCACGAAGCGTATATGACCCACACTTCTACCTCTCCCAATTATCAGATTCTTGCCTCGCTCGATGCCGGTCGCCGACAGGTGGAGTTCGAAGGTTTTGAAATGGTGGAGAAAAGCATAGAAGCAGCAATGGTATTGCGCTCGAAAGTGTATACCCACCCGATGCTGCAGAAATACTTTGAAGTTCTGACGGTCCGGAATTTCATTCCCAAGGAATTCCGTGAATCGGGAATCGAGGAATACTTCAATACCGAAACCGGCTGGACGCGAATGGAAGAAGCATGGGCCCATGATGAATTTGTACTGGATCCGACAAAGGTGAATCTGTTTATCGGTAAAACCGGTGTGGATGGCGATACTTTTAAAAACAAGTATCTCATGGATCAATTCGGCATCCAGATCAACAAAACGAGTCGGAATACCGTGTTGTTCATGACGAATATTGGTACTACCCGCGGTTCACTGGCGTACCTGATTGGTGTGTTGATTAAGATCGCCCAGCAACTCGACGAGCAGATCAATTCACTCAACCACGCGGAATTAAAACTACTCAACCGACTCATCAAATCGCTTACCGAAGAGGCTCCACCCCTGCCCGACTTCAGCCATTTTCACTCTTCGTTCCAGGCGGTTCCGGGCGTTCCCGGAGGAAATATCCGCGAAGCGTATTTTCTTTCTTACGACGAAGAAAAGTGTGAATACATTCGGCTCAGCGAGGCAATGGAAGCGGTGGAAGCAGGACGGGATATTGTGTCTGCTTCGTTTGTTATTCCCTATCCACCGGGATTTCCGATATTGGTTCCGGGGCAGGTTGCCAGCGTTGCCATTCTCAACTTCCTCATTAAAATCGACGTGAAAGAAGTGCATGGCTACCGGGGCGATCTCGGGCTGCGCGTCTTTAAAGAAAGTGTGCTCCACCGGAAAAAACACGCCACCGCAATGATGGCTGCACCAAAAGGCAGCAACGGAGCTACTCCCGGAAATAAATCAAAAGTAAAAACCTCTTAACCAATCCATAATGAGCAAAAAAAACGGCCAGATTAAACCTCTGCGCGGCATATCCGACATTCGCAGATTCTTTTACAAAAACGAAACCCCGATATACTTTATCAGTGCCACCAATTTCAACCTGTTGGGCGCCGACGAATGGGTGAAAGGTTTTCGGTTCATCTGCTACATCGACAGTTTTGATGGCCAGCACCCGAACGTGTTTACACCTAAAGAAGAATTGCCCCACGATGAATTTCAAAGCATCGAGGATATCAACAACTACCTGCTCGAACACAAAGAGGTGGTGGACATCATCAAGGAACGCAACGCGGGAAAAAAAGGAAAGGCGCTGTTCCTGATGTTTGATGAAACGACCGAAAAGCTGGCGAAGATGAACAACCTCGAAGTTTGTTTTCCATCGGCCAAAATGCGCCAGTTTATGGACAACAAAGTCAACACCAATCGCATTGCGGAAAAAGCTGGTGTTGCCTGTGTGCCCTATGTGCTGAAACAAGTGAAAGACTACGAAGACATGCGCAAAGTGTCGGCTCACCTGGGCAACGACCTCGTGATTCAACTTCCGTTTGGCGATTCCGGACATACCACCTTCTTTATTTCGAACGAAGCCGAATGGAACAAACACGCCGATGAAATTGTGGCCGAAAAAGAGGTTAAAATCATGAAACGCATCAATTGTCGCGGCTCGGCGATTGAAGCCTGTGTTACCCGCCACGGAACCATCGTAGCACCATTGATGACCGAACTCGTCGGTTTCAAAGAACTCACTCCTTACAAAGGTGGTTGGTGCGGAAATGAAATTTTTGCCGATGCCTTCACTCCGGCCATTCGCCAGAAAGCTCGGAAATTCACACAACTTTTCGGAGACCAGTTGCGCAAAGAAGGATACAAGGGTTATTTCGAACTCGATTTCCTGATCGACGAAGACACGAACGAGATCTACCTCGGAGAATTGAATCCGCGCGTGACCGGTGCCAGTTCCATTACGAATCATGCCGTGTTTGCGCTCTCGGACGGACCTTTGTTTCTCTTTCACTTGCTGGAATGGATGAATCAACCGTATGAACTAAGTGTTGTCGGACTCAACCGACGCTGGGCACGCAAGGAAAACATCGATTCGTGGAGTCAGCTCGTGATCAAACACATCGACGACAAAATCGAAGTGGTGACAGAAGCCCCACGATCCGGAATTTACCGCATGAACGCTGACGGTGAACTCGTTTTTAACCGTATGGATTCTCACCGCCGTGCCGTGGAAAGTCAAAACGAAGCATTTTATATGCGGATCAGCCGCGTTGGTGACTATCTTTACGAAGGCGCCGATATGGGTATTCTCGTGATGCGGGGACGATTGATGACAGACAATTTTCAACTCTCTGCCCGCGCCAAACATTGGATCAACGGACTTCGCGCTTTGTATAAGAGCGACGAGCCGGCGAACCAGAGCAGAGTTGAGGAAATTCAGGAAGTTGGGGGTTTCAAAATGATGTAATTGGAAGGATGGAATATGAAGATTAGTCTGAATTGTATAGAAGAAGATCAACCCGGAAAGAAGTGGAAAAGCGTATTTGACAAAACCTGGCCGTATTACCGCAAGTGGTTTTTGTCCGAAGGCCATGTAACGCGGAAAGGTTATCTCAGCAGCATCCGGTCATTGCGGGCGCACATGCCCGAGCTGATGCCCGTTTTCGATCAACTTTGCGAATTGGCGGGCGGAAGCGATATTGCCTCTCGCTACCTGAGTATGTATTGTCCTCCTGCATATCTGCGCGGTTGCACCCAACTCGCGTGGAGCGGAGACCATGCGGCGCTGATCAGAAATTACGACTACGACCCGAAACTGTTTGAAGGGGTTCAACTGAAAACCAATTGGCTTCGGCCGGTC